>CAYUKT010000138.1:4668-6661 GCA_964445285.1 uncultured Bacteroides sp.
GAAGACAGAAATTCATGCGGCCGCCACTCTTTTCATTATCGCTCCCTATCGTAAAAATAATACACATCACAATACTTTTCTTCATATTGCAGCGCATAATCCGTCAAATTCTTATTTCCCGCCAAAATCCTGTCCATCTGTGCCTGTATATCTGCGCCATCCGCCACATACACCACCAGCGTATGTGCATTTGTAATAATGGGATCCTCTATCGGGCTCTCACTTTCGGCCGCCGCAAAATATACCCCGTCATATTCCAAAAGCTCATTGGTCACGTCCCAGATACACCACTCTGCACCCGCATGATATAAATACATCACCGGCGTTCCCGCCTGCGCCTGCTGTCTGGCAAAAGCCACCTGCTCCTGGTCTTCCGGATACAGAAATACCACCCGCCCTGACATAAGACCGGCAATATCGATCACAAGACATATCACGGCCGCTGCGGCCGCCACACAGCCAGTCCAATTCTGCCGCGGCACACACCATCCCCACATCATAGTAATGATCCCAAAAAGCAGGAAAACGACCATGCCGTATATGGGCAGCTGATAACGATTGGAAGTATCCCCCAGCAGAAGCGCCGTCTTGGAGACTGTCAGAAAATATCCAATTGCCGCGAAACAGATTATCCCCAAAGACCACCACGGAACCACCATCTCCTGTTCCAGAAGCTGTCCCATGCTCCGCCTGAAGTACAAAAACAAGAACAATCCGATAATCACCAATAAAAACCCTGCCAGCAACTTCCCAAACACATACTCGTCCAGCAGATCCAGAAAAAACCGAAACCGCATCATGGTATTGGACAGATCAAAAAAATTTTCCGCTGCCTGCGCTCCCCGCTGCCCGCGAAACATCTGTCCCAGACAGGACGGATACGTCAGATAAGCCAGTCCAAACGCAGCTATCTGACTGATCCCATAGCGCAGACAATTCCACAGATTCTTGTCCCGCCACAAAAGAAAGACACAAAAGGCAATCGCTATATAGAACAAAAAGATGAAATAGTAATATTGTGTCAAAAAGCCAAGATAAGTAGTCACCATCAATGGTAACAAAAACCGGATAAAGGAAAGTTTTACAGCCCTTCCCCGGCTCTGTCCATCCATCTGCAGGCCATAGACCGCCTGCATGTGTAAAACGGCACAGAGTAAAACAAACATTGTCAGAAGCTCATACATCCTGATAAAAACCACACCGCTGACAGCCGCTGGTGTCAGGCCATAAAATAATGTCACCATAAGTGCCAATTTTTCATTCCTGCCGCCCGCCAAATATGACAAGATTGTCAATAACATTATGTTGATTCCATGAAAAAAGAGATTGATCCCCAACCCGATCCATTTAGAAAAAACACCCGGCACAAAAGAAGCCACTGTGTGGAAAATCCAGTAATAGACCGGCGGATGCACATCCCAGGACTGTACCTGCCTGACCAAGCCATATTGAAACTGCTGCCCGGGAAGCACTACAAATTCATTCCGGTACGTTTCCGCATCCATCCATTTCCCATCTTCCACATAGAAGCCTGTCGTGCGGGCTGTAGAATAGTAGGTATAATATTCATCTTCATGGAAGCCTGTCTTCTGGGTACAAAAATAGAAGGCAGCCACCATTTGCAGGATCCAGATCATGATGAAGTATATAAGGTATTTTCTTTTTTTAATATTGTCTTTTAAATTGTTCATTTTTGTTAATCCGTACTTCAGGTTTCCAAATATTTTTTTCAATTACTCTTTTTCTTTTACTACCCATTGTCCATTCCTGTTGTTACCCACTCTTACAAGCAGACCCTCTTCCCGCAGCTGTTTCATATCTTTCTGAATTTGCTTTCTGGTCAAATCCGTTTCTTCCATAAGCTGAATTTGGGTGATTGCTGGGTTTTCTGCCAGAATATCTAATATTATTTGTTTTCTTTCAGTTACTTTTTGGCTCCTTTTTGGCTCCTTTTTGGCTCCTTTTTGGCTCCTTTTTGGCTCCTTTTTGGCTC
>CAYUKT010000139.1:0-3092 GCA_964445285.1 uncultured Bacteroides sp.
TAACAAATTTTACATAGGATTTATCGGCGTATCAAACCGCCGTCATGGTGCTAAAATGTTACTGAAAAATTACGCCCAAAAAATATGTCTGTTCTACATATTGGTTCTGTTTCTCTGGGGTACTATCTCTGCTGTCACTTCCAATACAGAATTGGCGGATTTTGCTTGTGATGAGAAGGAATGTTATGTAAACCATTCTCCCTCCATCACTTCCCTAGGCAGTACCTTTCCATCCCAAGAATACCTGTCTGCACGGCATGCAAATGCACAGGAGACAGTATCTGTTGCCCGGGGCCGCAGCATCAGACCGCTGCCGCGTTCTGCCAGAAATATTGCCACGTTTCTTTATACCGGTATCCTTTTTGCCGGTATCATCATATTCTCAAGACATTTTACCAAACGTGAGATACTCTCTCATTGTCTTTGTGGTATTGTTATCACGCAGTATATCCATGCTCAGGATGGTCAGAAAATCTAATCTCTTTTTATCCTGCAGGAAATCTTTCCGCATATCCGAGTCTGCGAAGCAGATCTTGTAAGATTAATTCTGTGGGAATTTACCTTTTTGACATAATGGGGAAAATTTTTAGGTGTGATAAAAGGAGATTATAATAGATTATGAATATAGGTCTTTTAATATTGATTGTCATCGGTGGCGCCGCAGGCGGACTATCCACCATTTATATTGCTGTTTCCCTTTTTGGGACACTGGGATTTAAAATTTATCGTAAGATCAGATATGGTATGTCTCTCTACCAGTAAAATAGACAGGAATTTTTTAAATGGGCTGTCAGTTAATCCTAGTCCCTGATTTTAAAAAGAGTGAATCCTATGTAATTCAGGCTTTTTCAACCCCTGAAATTTCATAGGACTCTCTCTTTTTTATTATGTAATTGTTTATCGCCAACAAGTGAAAGCCAGGCATATACCAGTGCTCTGTTACTGCCTGCCCGCACCATATACCTTCGCAATTTGACAAGGCAGAAAAAATTGCTATAATTGAGGTGAACCTATAATTAGAAGCATCTGGAATTGTGTTTCACTGTAGGAAGTACGCCATGCGGGAACCACTGGTCAAACATCAGATCATTCAATACCAGCCCAACGAACCGTTCTATGTGGTCAACATCAACCATTACAACGCAGATGATTTCTACGTCAGAAACAGCCACTGGCACGAGGAATTGGAACTTCTCTATGTATTTCATGGCTCTTCCCGGCATTTCATTGATGGAGAAGTTTTTATTACGGAGCCGGGGCGACTGCTTGTAACCAACTGTGAGAGTGTCCACCGCATTGAAATTCTGGATCAGGGTGATATCATTCCCGGACAGCCCGATGGTCTGGTGCTCATCGTCCACAACCGTTTTCTGAAAGAGAATTTTCCGGAGTATCAGGATTTCTGGTTTACCAATGACAAACCCCAGGCCTGTCCGGAGGTTCGTGAGATCATACTGAAATTTTCCAAATACGCTGCACAAAAAGAACATAGAGAGCACGAACACCTGTATATGCGAGGACTGCTGCTCCAGCTGCTCTACTATCTCTATCAGGATGGAACTATCCGCCGCAGCGATATAGGAAGCATCCGCCGCAGAGAGCAGGTGCAGACACTCAAAGAGATACTGCAGTATGTAGAACACCACTACCAGGAACCCATTGTCCAGGCGAAAGTAGCGAAAGAGTTCTATTTCACACCCCAATACTTTGCCCGGTATTTCAAGCAGTGTACCGGTAACACCTTCACCGAGCATCTGACTGCTTATCGAGCTGCCCAGGCACACCGGGAGTTGCTGCACACCGACCACCGCATCAGTGATGTTGCCCAGAACAACGGATTTCATGATGACCGGAGTTTTATCAATGCCTTCAAGCGTATTTACGGCGTCACACCACTACAGTATCGGAAACGTACTGCATCCCATTGATAAAAAGATAAAATCCTGTAATTTTTATATAAAAATTGAAAAGCTGCCATAATAATTTCTCTGTATAATTTAAGATACGAATCGGTCAAAAAGCCGAAAAATAATGAGAAAAGGAGAAACAACTATGGCAACTTCAACAAAAGAGCACCGACTTCAAACAGGTGAAAAAATCGCCTATGGCTTAGGCGACTGTGCCGCCAATGTGTATGTCGCAATGGCAGGTACCTTCCTTACCGCCTTCTACACCGACACTGTAGGCATTGCGGCCGCAGCAGTGGGGACCATGATGCTGCTGGCGCGTATTCTGGACGGCGTGACCGACCTGATGATGGGTGCTATTGTGGACAAAAACAAGAGCAGGTATGGCAAGGCACGTCCTTGGGTTTTATGGTCTGCGCCTCTTATGTGCATCGGCCTGATCCTGCTATTCACCGTACCATCCGGTCTCGGCGCCGGCGGCAAATTGGTATACATTTACATTTCCTATATCTTCATGAACTGTCTGGTGTATACCGCTAACAACCTGCCCTACAATGCTCTGCTCTCCCGCATGACATTGAATGTGCAGGACCGCGCTACTACCGCTTCCATTCGGTTTGTTATGACCCAGGTCACCACTCTGGTCATCAATGCCATAACGATGCCGTTAGTTGCTGCATGCGGCTGGGTCACCACCTCAGTGATCTTCGGTGTTGTGGAGATGGTGATGCTGCTGGTCTGCTTCCTGTTCTGCAAGGAACATATCGGTGAGGATGCCGAGGCAGGCACCATCAAAGTGGAAAACGTCCCTCTGAACGTGGCACTGCCCAGCGTACTGAAGAACAAGTACTTTTATCTCCAGGCTCTCATGTTCCTGTTCCTGTATATCTTCGTGGTAGCCGCCGGTATGTCTTCCGCCTATTTCTGCAATGTGGTACTGCAAAATCCCAATTTGATTGCCGTATGCAGTTCCGCGCAGACCATTCCAGCTATGATCGCCAACTTCGTCAACCCTGCTCTGGTTCAGAAATACGGCAAACGTAAACTGATGATGTCCGGATGCGTACTGATGATCCTTGGCAGCTGCATAGTAGGTATGGCAAACACCAACCTAACACTGATCGTTGTTGGTATTGCTATCCGCGGCTTCGGTATGGGCCCCATTATGTCCGGCATTTTCGCCAT
>CAYUKT010000139.1:3192-6656 GCA_964445285.1 uncultured Bacteroides sp.
GCCATGGGCGGCTATCTGGAGGGGACTGCACCCGATATGCAGCCTGCTTCTGCTGTCAATGCCATTAAATTTGAGATTGGCTATCTTGGTGCGATCATCTCCGCCGTATGCCTGGTGCTGATCATTCTCATGAACATCGACAAACATATTAAGCAGATCCAGACAGATCTGGAGGCCAAACACGCAGCAAGATAACAACTATATATTATGAAAGAAAGGAATTGTTATTATGTCTAAAATCAGCGATTTTATTCGGGAGACCTTCTCCGCAGGCGACAATCTCCGTGACGCCGGTCTGACCACGCCATCGGATATTATCCGGTACGATGATATTGCCTACGGCCCTGACCCCGCGCAACAGTCCTTGGATGTGTATCGTCCCAAATCCGCGGAAGATAAGAAACTGCCGGTGATCGTCAGCGTCCACGGCGGCGGCTGGGTCTACGGTGATAAGGAGCGGTATCAATTCTACTGCATGAATCTGGCACAGCGCGGCTTTGCCGTAGTCAACTTTACTTATCGTCTGGCCCCGGAGAATCAATACCCAGCCTCCTTGGAGGACACCAACAGCGTGTTCACCTGGGTGTTGGCCAATGGAGAAAAATACGGTTTCGATACAGAGCACATTTTTGCCGTAGGCGATTCAGCAGGCGCCCACAATCTGGGCTTGTACACTGCGATCTGTACCAATCCCGCCTACGCCGCTTTTTATGAGTTTGACGCGCCTAAGGGCTTCAAACCCACTGCTATTGCCCTGAACTGCGGTGCCTATAGCCTGATTGGGGACCATTCGGATCAGACGATTGCCCTGATGGCAGATTTTCTCCCGGAGCGTGGCACGGAGCGAGAACTGCGTCTCATTGACGTGACGGCACATATCACCTGGGACTATCCCCCCACCTTCTTTATGACAAGCAGCGGGGACTTTCTTCAGGAGCAGGCCGGATCTCTGGCCGCCCAGCTCGTCCGCATGAAGGTTCCCTTCCTCTTCCGATACTATGGGGATAAGGATAATATCCTGCCCCATGTATTCCACTGTAACATCCGATCGGCCGATGCAAAACTCTGCAATGATGAAGAATGTGAGTTTTTCCGTAAATTTTTGTAAACAATCTATGCAGGCAGTATATACCAGTGAAACAATCGATGGATATAAACTGACGCTGGCGGATCTTTAATTTAATGCAGCCAATATTATTCGAGCTGCAATCGCGATGGATATCTGATGCGCGGCAGGAAAAAGGGGTTAAGCTTCCTTCCCATTCCAATATACAATCTCCTGCCGCGCAAGCGATTCCTGTACCGCAATGATACGCTGATTGGCAGAACCTCGAAACTGCAGGCTGATATCCTTTTGCGCCAGGATAAATTCCCCATCCACTATCACATCCAGATAAGATAAAAACTCTTTCATCTGTTCCCACTCATCACAAAATCTTCCCAGAATATCTTTCTCATAAAGATACCCTGTATAGCACCAGATGTTCTTATGCGGATATCGTCTTTTGGCTTCTCTGATCAAAGGAAGGAGTGCCTGCCGATTACCATGTTCCAAGGGCTCCCCTCCCAAAAGGGTGAGTCCTGCAATATAATCCGGCGCAAGTTCCGTCAGAATCTGCTCCTGTACTTCTTCCGTAAAGGAATATCCGTATCGGAAATCCCAAGTCTCCTCATTGAAACAACCCTCACAATGATGTGTACAGCCGCTGACAAAAAGAGTCACCCGCACACCGGGACCATTGGCGATGTCACAGTTTTTGATCTCTGCATAATTCATAGATGCAATACGCGCTCCTTAATCTCCTGGGTACGCCCCTGGTTCCAGAATTGTGTTCCGATATAACCGCAGGTACGTCTGGCCACATTCATCTTATTCTGATCCGTATTTCCGCAGTTGGGGCACTGCCAGATCAGCTTGCCGTCCTTATCCGCCGCGATCTTAATCTCTCCATGGTAGTCGCAGACCTGGCAGTAATCGCTCTTGGTGTTCAGTTCCGCATACATGATATTCTCATAGATATACTGCATAACAGACAGGACTGCATCCAGATTATTTTCCATATTGGGCACTTCCACATAACTGATCGCACCGCCCGGGGAAAGTTCTTGGAACTGGGCCTCAAATTTCAACTTCTCAAAGGCACTGATCTCCTCCGTTACATGTACATGATAGCTATTGGTAATATAATTGCGGTCTGTCACGCCCTCAATGATACCAAAGCGCTTCTGCAGGCATTTAGCAAACTTATAGGTTGTGGACTCCAAGGGTGTACCGTAGAGACTGAAATCAATATTGGTCTCCTCCCTCCACTCTTTACATGCATTGTTCAGATATTGCATGACTTTTAAGGCAAAAGGCGTTGCCTCCGGATCCGTATGGCTCTTGCCTGTCATATATCTGGTACATTCACATAATCCCGCATAGCCAAGCGATATGGTAGAATATCCGCCGTAAAGAAGTCTGTCAATCTTCTCCCCCTTCTTTAACCTGGCCAGCGCACCGTTCTGCCACAAAATGGGCGCCACATCGGAAAGTGTGCCTTTCAACCTGTTATGTCTGGCCATCAGCGCGCGCCTGCACAGTTCCAGGCGGTCATCCAGGATCTGCCAGAATTTATCCATATCCCTGCCGGAAGAACAAGCTGCATCCACCAGGTTTAATGTCACCACGCCCTGGTTAAACCGGCCATAGAATTTAGGGTTGTCATCTTCGTCATGATATACGGTCAGAAAGGACCTGCACCCCATACAGGTATAGCAGTTGCCGTCCTTTAACTGCTTCATAATCTTCTCTGAAATATAATCAGGCACCATCCGCTTAGCCGTACACTTAGCCGCCAGCTTCGTCAGATACCAGTACCTGCTGTCCTCACGGATATTATCCTCCTCCAGCACATAGATCAATTTAGGGAACGCAGGTGTGATATAGACACCCTTTTCATTCTTAACGCCCTGAATCCGCTGATTTAACATCTCCTCAATAATCATGGCAAGATCGTCCCGAAGCTGTCCCTCCGGCACCTCGTCAATATACATAAACACCGTGATAAAAGGCGCCTGTCCGTTAGTGGTCATCAGAGTAATAACCTGATACTGGATGATCTGCACACCCTGCTTGATCTCGTCCTTTACGCGCCGCTCGGCAATGGCATTGATCTGCTCATCCGTAGCATCCACCTGCATTTCCGCCATCTCCTCCCGCACTTTCTTGCGGAGTTTCTCACGGCTCACATTTACAAAAGGCGCCAGATGGGCAAGGGATATACTCTGTCCGCCATACTGACAGCTGGCAATCTGCGCGATACTCTGAGTCGCTACATTGCAGGCAGTGGAAAAACTCTTAGGCTTGTCGATCATCGTCTCGCTGATCACGGTGCCATTCTGCAGCATATCTTCCAGATTGACCAGACAGCAGTTATGCATATGCTGGGCAAAATAATCTGCATCATGAAAATGAATGATTC
>CAYUKT010000140.1:0-6599 GCA_964445285.1 uncultured Bacteroides sp.
ATCTCTCCCTCTTTCGAAAGCGGTTCATCGGTCTTTCCCAAATATCTGTGTTCTTTATTCGCTCTTGTTGCTCCATGCCTGATCAGTACAAGCGTTATTTGATCCTCTGACCTATCCCACATATCACACGCTCCACTTCTTCTGCCTTTCCCGCAAGCTCCACAAGTATTCTTCCTGTCCGTTCTCTATATTCCCTTTCCAATGCTTCCAAAGGTACGATTCCATTTCCAACCTCATCGCTGATGATCACACAATCCGGATACTTCTCTACAAACGCAAGGATATCTTTCTCCGGACAGCCATCATGAGCAATGTTTACCCTTACCCAATTATGGAAATGATTGATCACTACTATACCTTTTTCCTCCTCTATATTCTCTGGTATTTCACCATCAAAAATTCTATTTGCTTTCACATTATAGTTTCTTAGTACATAGCTTAATTTTCCCTGTGCGTATCCGCCAATAACCAGCTTCATCGGTTACCTCCATTACACCGCCACATTGATTACTGCTGCCAAAATCATCATGCTCGCCTCACAGATAAGAACAAAATAACCTGCTGTATCTCCTGTAATTCCTCCGAGTTCCTTTTTTGTCCGATGATAGTAATAAGCAAACGTCAAAAACGCAGTTACGACCACGATCACTCCTGCGTATAAAAATTGCCAGAGCATAAAAAAGATGCAGGCCATACTTTGCAGATATAACGACCACTTCACAATCGCATTCTGTGAACTGCTTGCAAAAAAATAGAGCATTCCGTTTTTCTTCGCTGACGGAAAGGAAACCACACTAATTCCACTAAGGCAGCGTGCCAAAAAGAACCCAGCGCATACGATCCTTACCAATCTCTTATCCACAATTTCTGAAAAAGCTCCGATATAGATCATTCCATACAAAGCAAGCATAATAACAGCAAATGCCCCAATATGAGGATCCTTTAAAATCTCCAGTTTCTTCTCACTTGGTTGATAAGAATGAAACGCATCCATTGTATCCATAAAACCGTCTACATGAAATCCTCCGGTAATCATAAGAGGAATAGCTGCACCTATCAGATTATGGCACATTGCTCCAACAGTAAATATACCACACAAATAGTTCCAGAAATAAACACAGCCACCAATAACTGCGCCGATCCACGGAAAGAAACAGAGCATATATTTCATATCTTTGTCCTTCCACTCAAATTGCACAACAGGGATCTTGGAATAAATAGAAAATGCAATGATAAGTGATTTTAAAATATGCATCTTAATTTTCCTTCCTTATTTCACTACCTATCATTCTCAGACTTGATCACCAACGGAATACCAACTACCACTTCTACAACCTCGTCTGCCATCTCTGCCAGCATTTCATTTATTCTCCCCATTGCCCGGATATATGCCATCGTAGTCTTATTGTACTCTTTCCCATCTTCAAAGACGTTATTACTCACAATAACAAAATGCGTCAATTCCTTGCCTAATATTTCTATTCCTTTGACAATTTTTTCCGCTACAACTTCTTCTGTTTTTGGTACATCTTTCGCAAACATTTCATTGGCTGTAAGGTTCGAGATACATTCCAATAATGCAGTCCTTTCTCCAGCTTCCATTTTCTCTGCAGCTTTTCCAATATCTATAGGCTGCTCAATCGTAGAAAATCCCTTGCCGCTTCTGAGCATCCTGTGTCTTTCAATTTTCCGCCGGCCTTCTGCGTCATTGACCTGCATGGCCGCTATATAATATTTCTTCTTTTGTTCCGAAAGAGAAATCATGTAATCTTCTGCATAAGCAGATTTGCCGCTGCCACAGCCGCCAATAATTAACGTCATCATTTATGTAAAAACCTTTCGTATTGCTCTATCTTAATATCCGAAAAAGTTGTCCTGTCCTGATATACGCTGAGCGCTATATCAAGAAGGGAAAACATCATAACTGCTCCGGTTCCTTCTCCTAATGCCATATTTCCATCAATCACAGGCTCCAGACTCAGTTCCTTTGCTAATTTTTCTGATGCTGGTTCCTTTCCTTTGTGGGACGGTAACAGATACTCCTTTGTTCCCGGCACAATTCGTTCTGCCAGCAGTGCCGCTGCCATACTGATCACACCATCTAAAACAATCGGAACGTGATACAACGCGCCGCCAACACACATTCCGGTAAGTCCCGCAATATCCAATCCTCCAACTGTTTCAAGTATCTGCAATGCATCTGCTTTTTTTAATTCATATTTATCTATAACTTCCGCAATGATCTTTTGCTTTTGTACCAGCTTTTCATCACTTAACCCTGCGCCCCTTCCGGTAACTTCTGTTACCTCACATCCAAGTAATGCTGCGGCTACTGCACTGCTGGTTGTTGTATTTCCAATCCCCATCTCTCCTGTTGCAAGAATTTTGTAACCCTTTTCCTTGCATTCAAACACCATTTCTATTCCGGTAAAGATTGCCTTTATTGCCTCTTCCTCTGTCATAGCCGGTTCCTTTCTAAAATTTCCGGTTCCTAAAGAAATCTTTTTGTTTAAAACTCCCGGTATGCTGCCTCTATGATTGATACCTATATCCACAGGAATTGTATCAGCTCCGACAATCTCTGCCATCTTGCCTACCGAAGATTTCTTGTCTGCCATGTTCCTTACAACTGCTAGTGTCACTTCCTGCCCTGACTGACTAATCCCTTCCTTAACAATTCCATTATCGGCACACATGATGATAACTGCCTTTTTGGAAATATCAATGTTCTCTGTTCCCAAAATCGCTCCAATACGAGCTGTTAATATTTCAAATCTGCCCAATCCATCAATCGGTTTTGCCACATTGTCCCAATTACGAAACACCTTTTTGTAAATTGCCTTGTCTGGCGCTTTTACAATCAGCTTCGCAAGTTCTTCTCTTGTATATCTATTCCAAATGGGCCTCCCTGAACATTCCATAGATTTCCTCCATATTCAGATACTCTCTAAGCGTATCTGCCAATTTATTATACTGCTTTTCTTTAAAGCTCCGATAATCTTCAAAAGCCCCGTTTTCTATGAAAATCCCTTTCTTCTTTGCCAAAGCCTGCACCACCGCCGCAGCAATGCCGCCTTTATCAAAAATCCCATGCACATAGGTCCCATACACCTTATTATTTCCGCCAGATACAATGATCCTTTTATCAGGCAATGCATCCTGATCCGTCTGTTCACTCTCCAAGATTTTTGTTCTTCCCATATGAATTTCATATCCTACATATTCAAGGCCGGATAGAGCAGAGAAAATGCCATCTAAATCAGGAAGCCTGCCTTCTACCTGACATCGAACCTTTGCTTTCTCCAGTTCTGTAACAACAGGAAGCAACTCCATTCCACGTAAAGTTCCTCCTTCTTCTACTCCTTCTATATCCGCAATCACTTCTCCAAGCATCTGATAGCCACCACAAATCCCAAAAACCGGAATTTTTTCTGCAAGTTTTTTTACCGCTGCCTCAAGACCATTCTGACGCATCCACTTTAAATCACCCATTGTGTTCTTACTTCCGGGCAATATAACCATATCCGGATGATGCAGTTGTGACATATCGGTTACATATCGCACAGATACTTCTTTTATCTGTTCAAAGACATTGAAATCTGTAAAATTAGAGATTCTTGGATAGCGGATTACTGCAATATCAATGCAGCTTTCCCCCTTTTTGTCAAAACGTTCTGTCAGACTATCCTCATCCTCCAATGCCAATTCCATATATGGGACCACACCGGTTACCGGAACTTGTCCCTTTTCCTCCAACATTGCAATACCGGGATCAAGTATTGTTTGATCTCCTCTGAATTTATTGATAATAAGCCCTTTTATCCTATTCCTTTCTTCTTTGGTCAGTAACATAAGTGTTCCTAAAAGCTGTGCAAATACTCCGCCTCTGTCAATATCACCCACCAAAAGTACCGGAGCATCAACCATTTCTGCTAACCCCATGTTGACAATATCATTTTCCCTAAGATTAATTTCTGCCGGACTTCCTGCGCCTTCTATCACAATAATATCCGCATACTCTTCCAACTTCCGAAATGCCTTCTTAATCTCCGGGATAAGCTGTTTTTTATATGCAAAATAATCCCTTGCGCTCATGTTTTCAAACACTTCTCCATTTACAATGACCTGCGAGCCTGTATGGTTGGTTGGCTTTAGCAAAATAGGATTCATGCAGACCATTGGTTTCACGCCTGCCGCCTCTGCCTGCATAACCTGTGCCCTGCCCATCTCCAGACCTTCCTCTGTAATATAGGAATTGAGTGCCATATTCTGTGATTTGAATGGAGCTGCCCTATACCCGTCCTGCTTGATTATTCTACATAGTCCTGCTGCAAGGAAACTCTTTCCTGCACCTGACATGGTTCCCTGAATCATAATAACTTTCGACATACTATTCCACCACTTTTTTACTCTGTCTTGCATAATCGAGCAGCTCTTTATTTGCAATTTCCAAACTCCCGAAAGTTTTTCTGCAACATATTACCTTACTGCAAGAATCTATCGCCTTCTTTGCCCGCTCTAACGCAATCTTGTCCACAGGTTCAAATGCTTTTACAGAAACCATCTCTGCCGCCAATGCTCTTGCCGTAGGAAAGTCTAAATCATTCTCATGAATAATTCCCGTAATAAATGCTTTTCTTTCCCTCTGCAATTTACGGTATGTACTTCTTCCGCTGCCTCCGCCGGCGATCACAAATATATCGGCACTGCCTCTTGACGGCTCTAACTCCATAATTCCATTTTCTTCATCGAAACTTCCTGTTTCTATACCAAAAAGAGACTTGATATAACCTGCCTGAAAAATTTCTTCTGGTTTCCCAAACCGTTCCACATATTCTCCATTTACACACAAAATTCTGTCAGAAACTCTCTGCGCCAATTCCAACTCATGAATCGACATGATAACAGTCAGCTCTTTTCTTATCCGTAATTCCTGTAACACAGATAAGAACTCCAGCTTGTATTTCACATCCAAAAAGGATGTTGGTTCATCCAAAATAAGGATCTCCGGTTCCTGGCAAATTGCTCTGGCAAGCATAACCCGCTGCCTTTGCCCATCACTGATTTTGGTAAAATCCTGATTCCTGATTTCTGCTGCATGGACTAATTCTATCGCCTCTTCAATGATTAGATAATCCTCTTTCGACAAAATGCCAAAATGCCCGGTATAGGGATGTCTGCCTGTGGCAACCACATCTTCACAGGTCATAAGTTCCGTTTTTAACTTTTCTGTAAATACGACCGCCATTTTTTGTGAAAGCTCTGTCCCAGACATCTGAGCCATTTCTTTTTTATCCAGATATACTGCTCCGCCAATCAATTTAAGCTGCTTCGCAATACTTTTTAATATGGTAGATTTTCCTGCTCCGTTTGGACCAATCAGAGTCAATATCTCTCCTTTATGCAATCCAATCTCTATATTCTGAATCAGTGGTCTGCCCTGATATCCAACACTCATTTTCTCTGTCTTAAAATAATATCCCATTACGCAGCCCTCTCTTTTTATGCTCTGCCATAACCCATAAAACAACCGGGGCGCCAAAAATAGCTGTAACCGTGCTGATACTCAGCTCGGTTGGCGCAAGAATTGTCCTTGCGATCAAATCACAGAGCAGACAGAACACACTTCCGCCTAAGAAGCAGGCAGGTATCATCAAAATCGGCTTTGCTGTTCCAAGCAGTTTTTTTACCAAATGAGGAGATGCAATTCCAACAAAGGAGATCGGTCCTGCAAAGGCCACAATACAAGCGGATAAAATACTGGACAAAATCACAAGCCATATTCTTAAAAGCCGAATATGGATTCCCAAATTCTGCGCATACACTTCACCAAGCTGATATGCCGAAAGCGACTTTGATAACAGAAAAACCGCTATAAAAGTAACCGTAACAACTACTGCCATAACTTTTACATTCTCCCATGTCATACCGGAAAAGCTTCCCTGTGACCAATTATGTAAATTCACAATATCTGCATCATCAGCAAAGGTTACGACCAACTCCGTTATTGCGGAGCAAATATACCCTATCATTACACCGCTGACTACCAGCATAGACATTCCCTTTACTCTGCGTGATAACAGCAGCACAAATCCCATAGACAACATTGCTCCGACAAATGCAGCTATAATCATATCTGCGGAAGTAATCCGGATTGATTTTCCCATAAGAAATACCATGACCAAAGCCACCACCATTTTCGCTCCGGAAGAAATCCCCAGAACAAAAGGCCCTGCTATCGGATTATGAAAAAAAGCCTGCAGCAAATATCCCGCCAGCGCCAATGCTCCGCCAAGAATAATAACTGCCATTATTCTTGGCAGTCGTATATCCCACAAAATTCTCGCTATCGTCCCATTATTTTCTTGTCCTGTCAATGTGCCCAATATATCCGGTAATATAATACTTACGCTTCCAATACAGATATTCAGCATCAAAAAGATCACCACTCCAATACCGAGAAAAACAAATGCCCATACATATCTGTATTTTCTGCTTTTATGCATCGTACTCACATCGCCTTTCTTTTTAATCCTCAATACCGGAGCCCTGCGGAGAATACCGTATTTCAGGCATTCTCCTGGGTGAAACATAGAACT
>CAYUKT010000141.1:0-3251 GCA_964445285.1 uncultured Bacteroides sp.
TAAAAAAAGTTATGTACGCCAGATCCTCCACCTGGTCGGACTGTCTGAGTCCCTCCAGTATCCGTTCTGAAATAAACAAAAGATTCTCCAGCGAACCGTTCCTGTTCAGCACCCGGCAGTAGATCGGCACATTCTCCGCCAGATCCGTAAGCTGTGTCTGATAGCTGCGGATACTCCCGAAATACAGATTCAAAAGGATCACCAGCATGACACTGATTGCCGCTGTGACCAGACTTGCCGCCTTTCTTCTCCTGATACTGCACCATACATAGTCAAACATCTTATCCCCCTGTCTGTGTTCTATATCCCCGCATATACTGATGCATATACCGCCTTATTTCCTGCCATGATTCGAGTGTCAAAAGGTGCTTTCATAAAATTTAACTGGCAGATTGCACCTTTTGACACCCGAATCAAGTATATGAAATAAATATAAATATAGTATACATGATACCAATAATCCTTGTCAAAGAATAGACTATGCATTGACTTTAATCTGACGAGGATTTGCCGCCGCTTTCTACTGGTTGCCCTGATTATTCTGCCTGCGTTTTCTCTTCCCGACGCCGATTCTTCACCATAGAGCATTTAATCCTTGCTTTCTGTTCCCGCCATACTATATAATAGTAACAGCCTGTCATGAACAGAATATTGAAACATACAACGCGGGAGGCATCTATGCAATACAGGAAAATGAAAGACGGCACACAGGTATCCATTCTCGGATACGGCTGTATGCGCTTTAGCAGTTCAGGCGGCAGGATTGACATCGATAAGGCGGAAAAAGAAGTAATGCTGGCCATTGAAAACGGTGTCAATTACTTTGATACCGCCTATATTTACAATGGAAGCGAGGAGGCGCTTGGTACCATTCTTGACCGCAATCACTGCCGGGACAAAGTAAACATCGCCACCAAGCTGCCCTATTATTTATTAAAAAACACTTCTTCTGTGGAGAAATTATTTAAAGAACAATTGAGACGCCTGCGGACGGATCATGTGGATTTTTATCTCATGCACATGCTCTTTGACCTGAATGTCTGGAACCGGCTGAAAAGTATCGGTATCGAGGAATGGATCGCCGAAAAGAAAAAGACCGGCGAGATCCGCAACATTGGGTTTTCCTTCCACGGCGACACAAAGACTTTTAAAGAACTGATCGATGCCTACGATTGGGATTTCTGTCAGATTCAATACAATTATCTGGACGAACATACGCAGGCCGGCCGGGAGGGCCTTCACTATGCCGCCGGCAAACAGATACCTGTCATCATCATGGAACCCCTGCGGGGCGGCAAGCTGGTAGACCTTCTGCCGGAGGCAGCCAAAGAGGCGATCGGCGGCTATCCGGTAAAAAGAACTCCAGCCGAATGGGCTTTCCGCTGGCTGTGGGATCAACCGGAAGTCACCTGCGTCTTATCGGGCATGAACTCGCTGGAAATGGTGTCTGAAAACACAAGGATTGCCTCCGAGGCAGCGGCACATACGTTTACCGAGGCGGATCATGAACTGATCAAGACTGTCAGGGCCAAAATAAACCAGAATCTCCGTGTGGGATGCACCGGATGCGGATACTGCATGCCCTGCCCCCAGGGTGTGGATATCCCTACCGCTTTCCGTTGTTACAATAAAGCGCACATGGACGGACGTTTCAGCACTATCCTGGAATATATCCAGGTGACCTCTCTCAAAAAGGAGGCATCCGATATCAGCAAATGTATTCAGTGCGGCGCCTGCGAACAGCACTGCCCGCAGCATATTGAGATCCGTAAAGAATTGCAGAATGCCAAAAAGGAACTGCAGCCCTTCTATGCGCGTATTGCCTTAAAAATAATTAAAAAAATGGTGAAGACAAAATAACCTTATCCTCGTAACATCTTCCCGAAATCTGCCATCGCCTCAGAAATCTTGATCTGCTGCGGACATACCTTCTCACAGCTCTTACAGCCAATGCAGGCTGTTGGATGTTTTTCTTCCGGCACCGCCATCAGTGCCATCGGTGCGATAAATCCGCCTCCTGTGAAACGATGTTCGTTGTAAAGCCCGATCAACATGGGGATATCCAGCCCTTGCGGACAATGCGTTGTACAGTAACGGCAAGCCGTACAGGGAAGTGAACCATCCAGCATCCCGGCTGACACAGCGAGGATCGTCTGCATTTCTTCCTCATTTAAGGGCGCGTCCGTCTCAAAGGTCTCTATATTCTCCTGTAACTGCTCCATATTAGACATACCGGAAAGTATCACCTTCACATCCGGCAGTGACTGTAAGAACCGGAACGCCCAGGCTGGCGCTTTTTCTTCCGGCCTGCAGACTGTCAGTTTCGCCATGTCTGCCTCTGAAAGACTTGCCAGTTTCCCACCCCGCAAAGGTTCCATCACCCACACAGGAATCCCGTATTCCTTCAAAAGCTCCACCTTGCCCCTGGCATCCTGGAAAGTCCAGTCCAGATAGTTGATCTGCAGCTGGCAAAACTCCATCTCTTTGCCATAAGCCTCCAGAAACCGCCGCATCACCTCACAGCTGCCATGTGCTGAAAAACCCAGATGACGGATACGGCCATTTTGTTTCTGCTGCATCAGATACTCATAGATGCCGTATTGCTCATCCAGATAAGCGTCAATATTCATTTCACACACATTGTGAAACAGATAGAAGTCAAAATAATCTACCTGACATTTCTTAAGCTGCTCCTCAAAGATTTCCTCCACCTTGGGCATATTGCTCAGGTCGTAGCCCGGGAACTTATCAGCCAGATAAAACTTCTCTCTTGGATAAGCGGAAAGTGCCTTTCCGATCGCAGTTTCCGAGTGGCCTGCATGATATCCCCATGCGGTATCATAGTAATTCACGCCATGTTCCATGGCATAGGCAACCATCGCCTCCACTGCCGTCTCATCCACCCTGGCATCATCCTGGTCGATCACCGGCAGGCGCATGGTGCCAAGCCCCAGTGCCGACAATTCCAGATCTTGAAAATTTTTGTATACCATAAGCCGTTTCCTCCTCCATCTTCCTATCGCCGCTGATTTTTCATACGGACAGATCTTTCGACACTCTGTCCGCAGACAAAACCCGTTTCTCTGATTATAAGGAAAACGCGCCCGAAAAGCAAATACCTATTATCTATTCTAAGACATGCCTAAAAGGAATATCCGTAATCTTATCCTGATAAAATATCATTTTCCAAGCATATGGTACTGTCCGTTGCGGTCGTAGGAATCCAACAGATAATGGTTCCGAGCCTGCAT
>CAYUKT010000141.1:3351-6591 GCA_964445285.1 uncultured Bacteroides sp.
CCTGCATTTCACCACTTTACCGGAAGAAATTGAAATAATTACCCTTACTGCCATAATTGGCATATAAATTCGATCTGTCAAACGGATTGGTGTAGTTGCTGCTGGCCTGCGCTTTCATGTTCTGATTCGCTGTCGCCTCCACGGAACCGGCCCGCGCCCCTGCCTTGTTCACAAAGCTGTCTCTGCCGCCCCACACTTTCCGCAGAGTATCTACATCTGCCGCCGCCAGCTTCTTCTCATCAAGCTCCAAAGTCCCGTCCGATCTTCTGGTCACACCGGAGGAAGCTAACTCTGTCTTATAACTTCTGGAAGCGCTGTTTAACTGTGTCAGCAGGCTGTCGTCCGACCTGGTGCCGGATTTCTCCAAATCATCAAGCATCTGGTTATACTGATTGACAAATCCGCGGATCCTGGACTGAATCTCTTCAGTATTGCCGCTCTCCTCGGCCTTATCATAGATAGAATCTTTCTCGCTGTCCGCCAAAGAGTCTGCATATTTTTCCACCTGTCCCGCATGATACTGCATATCATAATAGAACTTTTCCGTCTTGCTGTCTGTAGCAAAAACCCGATTGTTAGGCGTATTTGTCTTATTGACACTATTTAAGATTGCCGCCGCCCTGCTGCTGTTCCTGCTTTTACTGTTGCGGCTTAACGCCTTACGAAACAATGAGGTGTTCTCATTCGCTTTTTGGGCGTTCATCAATCCGTTTCTGTAATTTCTTGTGATCCTCATGTATCTTCCCCCTTCTGCCTTTATGGTTCTGTTACTCTCTATATCGTCCCGATTCTGCGGAAGTTAACCCGCTTGTCATAAACCGTATGCTTTTGGTCACCAAGCCTTTATCCCTTGGGAAAATCGGTCGATCGCAGTCCGACTTTCCCGCCCGGTAAACGAATTTCATATTTTGCAAACTCACAGGCTGTCCCTGGCCTGCAGCATCAGCGTCAGGATAAAAGTATCCCGCAATACCTCATACTCCATAGTACCATAATAGCGCTCCACACAGCTTTTCATATTTTTCAAGCCGAGCCCGTGCAGCTGGGTATCCTTTTTCGTAGTACGAAAGAGGCCCCCCTCTTCTATAGGCCGCTTCCCGTCATAAGTATTCTCCACCACCAGGAAAAACATCCTGCCCTTGGTATAACTGCGCAGACTGACAAATCGATGATCCACCGCCGTTTTCAGGCCGGCTTCTATGGCATTGTCCAGCGCATTATTTAACAGTATCCCCAGGTCGAACGCCCCAATCCCTAATCCAGCCGGATACAGGAAATCTCCCCGGAAGTCAATTCCCTCCTGCTGGCAGATCTGTGCCTTACGGTTTAAGATCACATCCGTTACCGGGTTGCCTGTGCTGAACTGTAAAAAAATCCCGTCCACCGCCTGCTGCATCCCCGCCAGATATCTCTCCGCTTCTTGTTTGACCATTTCAGTCAATTTTCCTTGTTTTTCTTTTATCTGTAAAAGCTGTTCCATGTCCGCCACATAGTTATTGATATCGTGGCGCATACTTCTGATCCCATCATAAAGCTGCTCTATCTCCCGCACATGATCCGTCATATCCGCAAGCTGCTGTTTATAAAAAATCAGATCCTGTTTCTCACGCTCTGCCTGTATCAGCTCACTGTATATCTTCCTGCTGTAGACCACAGACATAAGACACAGTACCGATATCACCGGCACCACCGCATACATGCTGTTGTGCTTTTCATAGAGCGATTCTATCTCCAGCCCTTGCTGTCTATAAAAAATAATCCGCAATGCCACATCCAGGGACATGGCGATAATCGGTGCAAGCATCAAAAATCCCAGCCCCTGGCTCGGGGTCCGGGTGACCGGTTCCTTGATATATCTACAATAGATCCGAAACGTGACATACATCACGCTAAGATAGCCGCCCGTAAACAGCAGCCATCCGACAAACTGCATCCTGTCCATCAACAGATAATATACATCTAAATCCATCTGCTCTGCGATGATCCCCTCATTCAGCCTGTCCAGATAGCCGATGACAAATAACATCCAGAGACCGTGCACCGCAAACCGCGCTGACTCCTGCACGGAATAAAATACGGAAAGCAGATACAGTTTCGCAAGCCGCCTTCCCTGATAAAACAAATCCAGAAAAAGAAAACTGAATCCAAAGCAGAGGACAAGCTTCACAATGCTGTAACTGCTGTTGCTCATGACCTCCGGTGGATTTCCATAGAGTCTTTGTTCCAGCCACCGGGAATTGGCCATCCAAAAATTTATCACTAACAGCTGCCCGGCCAAAAACCAGGGCGCAATCCTGTAGTACTTCTCCTTCGCCAAGATTCTATCCCGGATCAAATATAACAGCAGTCCCGCCCTACAGATATATTCCAACAGATCCAGCGCCTGCCATACCATATATATTTCCTTCCCGCGCTACTCTTTTAAAAACCGGCAGTAGAGCTTCACAAACTCCGAGTACTTCTGTTTCGCCAGATAAACCTTCTCTCCGGTACTTACTGTGATACTGGTATTATCATACCCGCTTATGGCACGAAGCGCAACAAGATACCCTCTGTGGCACCGGTAAAATTCTTCTCCCAGCACTTCTTCCAGATGGTTCATCCGCTCATAATATTCCAATTTCTCTGTCTTTGTATGCACAACGACCTTCCTGCCGTTATTCTCCACATACAGGATGTCCTCCACCGGAACCTTCCTGTGTGCTCCGCCGGACTTGATCAGTAGAAATTTGGGCGTCCCCTGACGTTTATTTACTTCCTGCATGGCACGGCTTAAGACTTCCTTCAGCCGCTCCTCCTCCACAGGTTTTACCAGATAATGAAAGGCTCCCACGTCAAAGGCCTGAAAGACCTGCTCTTTCACCCCGGTCACAAAAATCAATATGACGTCCGACAGTGCCTTGATCTGTCTGGCCGTCTCCATGCCGTTCATCCCCTCCATTGCTATATCAAGCAGCAGGATGTCCGGCTGATATCCCTCTCGTACAGCCGTAAGCAGTTTCTTCCCTGAATCAAATTCCCTGGTCTGTACTTGTGTAAACTCCTTTTCGAGTAAGGTTTGAATCCGTTCTCTCCCTCTCGCCTCGTCATCGCAAATCGCAATTCTCATGGTTTCCCCTTACTCCTTATTTACATGCTCTATCTTTGTATCGGCATAAATCGTCAGATTCTTCTTTCTTATGTCATGAAACTTACGTTTTTTGTCACCAAATTTATGAACACAAAAAAGAAACACGCCCT
>CAYUKT010000142.1:0-4561 GCA_964445285.1 uncultured Bacteroides sp.
CGCCTGGCAATGACCTGGTGGCCTCCACGGCATTGGCGGCCAGCGGCGCCCAGATTGTGCTGTTCACTACCGGGCGCGGGACACCCTTTGCTTCTCCGGTACCTACAGTCAAGATTTCCAGTAACAGTGCACTGGCCGGGAAAAAGAAAAACTGGATTGACTTTAATGCTGGTGTGCTGGTGGAAGATCAGGAGATGGAAGAGACTGCACAAAAATTGTTTGATTATGTGGTGGAAGTAGCTTCTGGAAAGAAAGTGTGCAGTGAGGAAGCGGGATTCCATGATATGGCGATCTTTAAGCAGGGAGTGACCCTATAAAAAAATCGAGCAAGCTCGATTACGAGATCCGCTTCGCGGCCTCGGAGCATAATTTCGGAGCATAATTTAAGAAGGTGTCATGTAATCATTTGGTTTGATGGTTTGTGACACCTTCTTTTGGTATTGATATTTTCCGGACCTATTTGTCTTTGGAAAAATATTCTTGATATAACTGTTCTAAATATGAATTGTCGGAGAGGGCTCGCTGTAATTTTTTCGTTTCTCCGTTATCCTGCAGGGATTTGAGCAGATGGGAGAGATTATTGACACCGGTCTTGACGCCTTTCTCGTGACCGATGGCTAGTCCTTCTTTTAGGCCGATTTCCCGCCATTCTTCACGTTCATTCTTCATATGTTTTTCTTCATCATATTCAAAGATACTCACAGCGATTACCTCCGCTCGATTCTTTGTTAAAAAGTCTGTAAGGATTCCATTCCTGATACAGTATGCCACTGCCTGTTCAACAGCCTTCGGGAAATCTGCTTCTTTCGCGTAGGTCCTGACCTGTGCCACATACTGAGCATATTCCTTAAGCAGATGGCACGATTCTAAAAGTTCTTGATTATGTCCGAAATTGATGTTGTAGATAACTACGGTCAATTCCAGTGCCGGGGGCTCTTGTTTTTTCTCAAAGGCATCTGACAGTAGCAGGATTTGCTTTTCAGGCTGAAGATCAGTCCCGTTATAGAACACGATAAAGCGGGGCGCTGGAATCCGGACAAGTGACCTGCTATAAAGATTTTTATCAATAATTCTATTCTGCAGTACTCTGGTTACATAGAGTAAATCCCGTAAGGGCATGTTGGGATTACAGGTAGATTGATGTTCATAAAGAAGCAGTTCAAAATCAAACACAAAGGAAATGTCATTCTTATAGTTCATATAGACTGCGTTTTCCAGAGTGGTGATTTCCAAGTCTTCCGTCTTCTCATAGGTCGTGCCGTTCAGGGCATTGTACAGGCTCAGCAGGTTTTCCTTTTCTCGGAAGAGCATCCGGAATACGGTGTCCTTGTAGTTGCGTTGTACAGTAGTTTTGTTCGGGTCTGTTTCGTTTGTTTTTGTTTCGTTCATCTGTTGTCCTCCTTAATGATTCGGCGTGTGTTTTCATAAAAGATGACGCCGATGCTGCAGGAGAACTGTTCCAGATTCTCCTGCTTTGTTAAGTGTGAATTGGGTTCAAAGCACGGATTTTCTGAAACTTAGATTGGCAGTAAGGACTACAGAATTAACTGCCATAGAAATTTGTGAATTGTTTTGTTATAGAAAATATGCTTTTTATTACTATAGCATAGGAACGATATTGTTGTAAATAATTTTTTGATAAAAAGTTTAATGTAAAAGCAGCAATAAAGCAAATGAAAACAGAGACGGTCATACTCAATTTGCCTACGTGACCGCCTCAGATGATAAACATATTAAGTTATAGATAAAAAATCTGTCACGCTTTCTCTTCGTGGTACTCTTTCTCCGTGTTGACACTCCAGATATTGTCTTTGGTGGTGACGCCGTTTACGATATTCTTTACAGTCTCAAAAGAAGTCACCATGGAGTGATCGATGTTGTTGTAGCGGTGCTGGCCGTTTCGTCCCACACAATAGAGGTTGTCGATGGATTTTAGATAGGCCACCAGCTTGTCCATATCTTTGTAAGTGTCGAAGTATGCCGGATAGGCTTTTTTGACCCGCTCCACATGGGAATCCATCACATCCTCCGGGGAGTCGATCAGACCCATGCCCACGATCTCATCCACTGCAAACTTCGTGAAGTCCTCATCGGACATGTTCCAGTATTTATCTCCCTCAAAACAGAAATACTCCAGGCCGATCCACACGGTATGCTCTAAATCTTTGATCATATAGGGGGACCAGTTGTTGTAAATCTGGAAACGTCCCAGCTGGACGGTCCTGTCATGCACGTATACCCAGCAGTCCGGCACGATGTTGCCGATGGTCTTTAGCTTGGTCTTATTTTGCAGATTCAGTTTGGGCAAAAGCAGTCCCACTGTCATATAATCACGGTAGGGAAGACCGGCGGCAATCGCAGCCTCGGCTTCTGGCACATCGTTCATGCCTGCCACTAGATCCTTGACGGGCATGGAGGAGATAAAGATATCGCCTTCCACGGTCACTTCCTGCCCGTTGGTTTCATAGGTTAAGGAAGTAATATGGTTATTTTCATCCTTATGCAGTTTTGTAGCCTTGCAGTGGCGCAGGATCGTGCCGCCCATTTTTTCGATTTCTGCTGCGGTTACATCCCAGAGCTGACCGGGGCCGAGCTTGGGATAGCTGAATTCTTCGATCAGGGAAGTCTCTACCTGTCGTTCTTTTTTACTGGGAATCATCTTGGCGAAGATATCTTTTATAATGGCGGTGATGGATAACCCTTTCACGCGCTGCGCGCCCCAGTCCGGGGCGATCTCGCTGGGATGGCGTCCCCAGAGATTCTCGGTATAATTTTCAAAAAACATGGAGTAAAGCTTCTTGCCAAAACGGTTGATGTAGAAATCCTCTAAAGAGTTCTCTTTCCGCTTGTGGATCAGGCTGGCCAGATAGCTGAAGCCCACCTGCAGGGTGGTGAGTAATCCCATGTTGATAAAAGTCTCCGGCTTTAAGGAGATTGGATAGTCAAAGAATTTCCGCTTGAAATAAATGCGGGATACCCGGTTCCTGCGCAGCATCACCCGGTCTTCTTTTTCGGGATCCGGGCCGCCGGGATTTAAGGTCATCTCACGATGCAGTACGATATCATCGTAAGTGGGGGCTCCCTGCCGTGGCAGCATCTGGTCCCACCATGCATTTACCTCAGGCACTTTGGAGAAAAAGCGGTGTCCGCCCATATCCATGCGGTTACCTTTATAGTTCACGGTCTTGGAGATGCCGCCCATGGCGTCTGATTCCTCTAAGACGATGACTTCATAGTCTTTACTCTGTTTTAATAATTCGTAAGCGGCGGTGAGTCCCGCGGGTCCTGCGCCGATCACATATACTTTTTTCATGGAATACCCCTTGTTTGTACGGATACAGTGCATCCCAAAAGTATCAGCATGTATCCAAAGATAATAAATAGTCTACCATATTTGGGAAAGGATGTACAGTGCGGTGCCTTAAAAAGATCACACGGATGCCTATGTAAAATCTCCTAAATGTGGTATACTAGACGCAAGATCAGCATCTTGCGTCTCAAGAATTGCTTCGCAATTCTTGTTGGAATAATGTAGGATTACAGCATCAGAGGTGATAATATACTGGACGCAGGATCAGCATTAAAAAGGAGTTATCATGGCAGCGGTCATTGGTTTGGTTTTCTGGCTGGGGGTCATTCCGTTTTGTATCGGATTGATACCCGCGAACTTTACGGCACCGGACAAGAGGAGTCCGGGATTCATTTTGTTGGCGGGATATTTTATGATGTGGGCGATTTATGGGCTGTTCACGATCCCGGCGGTTTTGTGGGTGCAATATAATAATTTTCGGAAGGCCTCCGTCTGGTTTACGGTGGTCTCGATTCTGTGCGCGATTTTGGGAATACTGTTGTGGTATCGGAACGCGAAAAAGGGCAATCCGGGACTGCTGTTCGGAAGAGGAAGAAATACAAATGACAATAGTGTCACTTTCGCGGAGCGACTCAGGAAAATGTCCTGGGAGGAGCGCATTGAGTGGACTCTTTTTCTGGTCATTCTGGGATTTCAGCTTTACCAGGCGGCGGCCTGCACTTCCTTTGACGGTGATGACGCTTACTATGTGACGGAATCCCTGATTGCCCAGGAGGCGGGCGTGATGTACAGGATTCTGCCCTACAAAGGCGGTTCTACGGGGCTTGACGTGCGGCACGCACTGGCGGTGTTTCCCATGTGGGTGGCCTTTGTGGCGGTGGGGAGCGGTCTCCATGCAACGATCGTGTCCCATCTGGTGATGCCCCTTTTACTGATACCGTTGACCTATCTGTTATATTTTCAGATTGGAAAGATTTTGTTTTGTGACAAGCGTGTCAGCTTACCGGCATTCATGATCGTGATGGGATTGTTCCAGATTTTTGGGAATGTGTCTATTTATACCAATGAGACCTTTTTCCTGACACGGACCTGGCAGGGCAAGTCGGTGGCGGGGAGCCTGGTGATCCCGGCTTTTCTCTGGCTGTTTCTTTTGATCTATGATGGCAAAAAGAGGGACAGGCGGACGGATATTGGCTTGTGGATACTTTTGATATGTGTCAACATGACGGCGGGAATCTGCAGTTCGATCGC
>CAYUKT010000142.1:4661-6581 GCA_964445285.1 uncultured Bacteroides sp.
TAGGAGTGGGCACATGTGGGGCATTTTTCTGGAAAGTGTAGTCATCTTTAAGAATTATATGGGGTTTCACCAGTATAAGTTTCTGGCGGGGCTGTATCTGCTCGCCCTTCTCTATCTGTGGTTTGCGGAGAAGGATAAGTACAGGCGGGCAATCTTGGTCTACGTTCCCACCTTGCTTCTGGCGGCCTTTTTCTGCCCGTTGTTTCGTAAGGTATTTGTGCGGATCATGGAGGACTCAGAGACCTATTACAGGCTGCTGTGGCTTTTGCAGATGAGCCTTGTGACGGCTTATGGCTTTATCAAACTGATGGGAAGACATCGCAGGATCGGGCTGGTCATCCTGTGCGCGGCCATTGTGGCGGGCGGGGATTATGTCTATGACAGTATCAATATCTCCAAGGCGCAGAACGCCTATCATCTCCCCCAGGAAGTGGTCGATATCGCGGAGATGATAAAACCTGAGGAAGGGCGTATCACGGTACTGATGCCGGGGGAACTGCTGCAGTATGTGCGGCAGTACAGTACGGATATTGAGCTGCCCTACGGCAGGGAAATGATGATCGAAAGATGGGATTATTATGACGCCATGTATGAGGCGATGGAGAAGGCAGAAGTGATAGATACGCCCTATTTTGTGGAACTTGCCAGAGGATATCCCTGTGCTTATGTGATTCTTCATCAGGATCGTCAGGTCAGGGAGCCGCTGACCGACTATGGTTATGAGGTATTCGGGCAGGTGGGGATTTATGTGATATACAAGGATATGACGTTGTAAATGACCGGGATGCCCCTTTATAAAAGAGGAAAAGTCCTGGTATGCGCTGGAACATGCGCAGGAGTGAGGATCGTTATGCTGTTTAATTCGTATATATTTGTTTTCATATTTTTTCCCTTATGTCTGCTTGGCTATTATGGTCTTCTGCATGGGAAAAAACCACAGGCGGCCAAGATATTTCTGACATTTATGTCATTTTGGTTTTACGGGTATTTTAATCTTTCTTATCTGCTGATCATGGTGGGCAGCATTGCTTTTAACTATATCTTTCACCTGCTGTTGTCCAAGAGACCGGATAAAAGGCTGATGGTTCTGGCGGTGGCCGGGGATTTGGGCATCCTGTTCTATTTCAAATATTTTGACTTTTTCCTGTCTACGGTCAATATGGTGTTCCGGTCTTCTTTTGTCCTGCGGGGGATTCTGCTCCCGCTGGGGATCAGTTTTTTTACTTTCCAGCAGATTTCCTTTGTGGTGGATACCTATCGGGGGGAAGTACGGAATTGTAATCTGATAGACTATGCGTTGTTTGTATCTTTTTTTCCTCAGTTGATCGCCGGGCCGATCGTCAATCATGGCGAGATGTTGCCGCAGTTCCATAAGGCAGGGCAGGAGCCTGTCAGGTGGGAACGGATTGCGGAAGGATTCGGCCTTTTTATTCTGGGAATGGCGAAAAAAGTGCTGATCGCGGATACTTTTGGCGCCGGGGTGGATTACGGCTATGATAACATCGTGTCTTTGGGACGTATGGATGCGGTGCTGGTGATCATCTTTTATGCCCTGCAACTGTATTTTGATTTCAGCGGCTACTGCGATATGGCCAGGGGAATAGGCAAGATGCTTGGCATTGAGATTCCGGTGAATTTTGATTCTCCCTATAAGGCGACTAACATTGTGGAGTTCTGGAAACGCTGGCATATCACGCTGAATCGGTTTTTCACCAAATATGTCTATATCCCGCTGGGCGGCAACCGAAAAGGAACGGGCAGGATGTATCTGAACCTGATGATCGTCTTTTTGCTGAGCGGCCTGTGGCATGGGGCAGGGTGGAATTATCTTGTCTGGGGCGCGATGCATGGCATACTGTATGTTGTGACGATATTCTTGCAGAAAAAGATTGGCAGCAGGGGTATGCCAAAAGACAGGGG
>CAYUKT010000143.1:0-6546 GCA_964445285.1 uncultured Bacteroides sp.
GGGGGAACCGATCATTAAGATTGAGCATTGCCTGATGGGCGTGCCGGGCGCAGATATCTCTGGGATCCAGAGGGTATATTCCCATCCCCAGTCCCTGATGCAGAGTTCCAGGTATTTGAGTACCCATGAGAACTGGCAGCAGATCAGTATACAGAATAATGCTTTTGCGGCGAGAAAGGTCAGCGAGGATCAGGATGTTACGCAGGCAGCCATCGCCAGCGAACAGGCGGCGAAGATTTATGGATTGGAAATCCTAAAGCGGGGCGTCAACCAGTCGGAGACGAATTCCACCCGCTTTATCATTGTTACGAACCAGAAGATATTTTTGAAAGAGGCAAAGAAAATCAGCATTTGTTTGGAAGTGCCTCATGAGAGCGGGTCTTTGTACCATATGCTGTCACATTTTATATACAACAATCTGAATATGACCAAGATTGAGAGCCGTCCGATTGAGGACAGGAACTGGGAATACAGGTTTTTCATTGATTTTGAGGGGAATCTGGCGGACGGCGCAGTCAAGAATACCCTGCGGGGACTTCGGGAAGAGGCACGCAATATGAAGATTCTGGGAAATTACTGATACGGAGAGGCATGAGGCGATGAGAGAAGAAGAACTGGTGATTTACAGGGAGTTTGCAGATGGCGGGATCCTGAAGAATATGGTATGGCTGATGGAGCATTACCGGGCGGGGGACGGCAGGGCAAGGCCGCTTCTCTATGAGTGCATGCACGGCTTGTTAAAGACGGCGGCGGATCATGGTTTCTACGGGAATCTCTGGCACTGTTATCTTACCAATCTCTTAGTCAATAATGAGAACAGCTACAGCATGGCCTGTGAGATCAGAGGTGAGGTGGAGGGCAGCATCAATGAATTGGTCCTGCACGATATCGCTATTTTTAAGGAATTTTATGATTATGATTTCCTGGAGATGATGGAGATCCTCAAGGCACCGGAGTTTGCGGTAATTTTATCCTATGAGAAGCCGTCCCATGCGGGCAAGGTCTACAATAAACGTATCCGCGACAGGATCTGTACGCTGGCCAGGCAGTTTGTGGAGAACGAGGATGCCCGTGCCATGAAGGCCACGCTCACCCAGTTCTACCGGGAGTACGGTGTGGGCAATATGGGACTTCACAAGGCGTTCCGGGTGGTACACACCGATGAGGGGGCGAAGATCGTACCGATTCTGAACATTGCCCATGTGCATCTGGACGACCTGGTAGGATATGAGATTCCCAAGAAGAAACTGATTGATAATACAGAGGCTTTTGTGGCGGGCAGGCGCGCCAATAACTGTCTGCTTTTTGGCGATGCCGGGACGGGCAAATCTTCCTGCGTGAAGGCTATTGCCAATGAGTATTATGACAGAGGGCTTCGGATCATTGAACTGTACAAGCACCAGTTCCAGGACCTGAACAGTGTAATTTCCCAGGTGAAGAACCGGAACTATAAGTTCATCATCTATATGGATGATCTGAGTTTTGAGGATTTTGAGATTGAATATAAATATCTGAAAGCCGTGATCGAGGGCGGCCTGGAAAAGAAACCTGCCAATGTGCTGATCTATGCCACATCCAACAGGCGGCATCTGATCCGGGAGAATTACAGCGACAAGGCGGACCGCAGGGATGAGGACATGCACGCAGGGGATACGGTGCAGGAAAAGCTGTCCCTGGTCTACCGGTTCGGGGTGTCCATATTCTTCTGTGCGCCGGATAAGAAGCAGTTCCAGCAGATTGTCAAGGTACTGGCAGACAGAAACGGCGTGGAAATGGATGAGGAGACGCTGTACTTGGAGGCCAATAAGTGGGAACTTGCCCACGGCGGGCTTTCCGGCAGGACGGCCCAGCAGTTTATTGATTATCTGCTGGGACAGAAGACAGAGTAAAAAGCGGCAGACTATATAGGGAAGAGGGGATTCACATGAAAACATTTGCAGCCATTGACGTGGGCTCTTACGAACTGGCGATGAAGATTTTCGAGATATCTTCCAAGAGCGGGATTCGGGAAATTGATCATATCAGGCATCGTATCGACCTGGGATCGGACACCTTTGCCACCGGCAAGATCAGTTATGAGCGGGTGGATGAACTGTGCAGGGTACTGCGGGATTATGCGGCTATCATGAAGGGCTACCGGGTGGAAGATTACAGGGCGTATGGGACCAGCGCCATCCGGGAGACAGAGAATACGGCGATTGTCTTAGATCAGATTGCCCAGCGGACGGGAATCCGGATTGAGGTCTTGAGCAATTCGGAACAGCGGTTTTTAAATTACAAATCCATTGCTTCCAAAGGTGACGCCTTTAACAGGATCATAGAGAAAGGAACGGCTATTGTGGATATCGGCGGCGGCAGTATCCAGATATCCTTATTTGATAAAGATACCCTGGTGACTACCCAGAACATGCGGCTCGGTGTCTTAAGGCTGCAGGATCAGATTGGACGGTTGAATATCAGGCCCGGACAGTATGATGAGATTCTGGATGAAATGGTTAGTTCCCAGTTGTCGGTATTCAAGAAACTGTATTTAAAAGACCGACAGATTGATAATATTATTGTGGTGGACGATTATATTTCTGAAATTGTGGGTAAGAATGTGCTGGGGCTGGAGCAGAGCAATATCCAGGCGCCTGCCGTGGAAGTGTTCTTGGAGCGTATCAAGAGCAAATCCACACAGGAAGCGGCACATGCACTGGACATGCCGGAGGAGAATATCCCTCTTTTATTCATTGCAGGGGTTTTAGTCAATCGGATTGCCAAGGTGATGGAGGCCAAGATGATCTGGGCGCCGGGGGTGACGCTCTGTGATGGCATGGCATATGAATATGGGGAGAAAAATAAGATCATTAGGGAAAACCATGACTTTGAGCAGGATATCATTGCCTGTGCGCAGAATATCAGCAAACGTTATATGGGCAGCAGGCGCAGGAGCGAGACGCTGGAAAAGATAGCGTTGACCATTTTCGACAGTATGAACAAGGTACATGGACTGGACAAGAGGGAGAGATTGCTTTTGCGGATTGCCACACTTTTGCATGATTGCGGCAAGTATATCAGTCTGGTGAATCTGGGCGAGTGTTCTTATAATATCATCATGTCCACGGAGATCATCGGGCTCTCCCACATCGAGCGGGAGATTGTGGCCAATGTGGTAAAATACAATCACATGGATTTTGAGTACAGCGAAGTGGTGGGAAGCAGCAGAGCCATCGATAAGACGGCTTATTTAACGATCGCCAAGCTGACAGCAATCTTGAAGATTGCAAATGGTCTGGATCGCAGCCATAAGCAGAAGTTTAAGAATGTGAAGACAGCTTTGAAGGAGGAGAAATTGGTTATCACGGTGGATGCATCCGTGGATATCACGCTGGAGAAGGGACTGTTTACGAAGCGGGCGGATTTCTTCGAGGAAGTATTCAGTGTGAAACCAATAATAAAGCAACGATAAAAGTTATACATATAAATGATATAGAAGGAGGCCAAAGGGGGATGGCGGAAGTAAAAGATTTTTCCAGGGATGAATACTATAGTAACAGGGAACTCAGCTGGCTGCTCTTTAATAAGAGAGTCCTGGCGGAGGCTAAGGATAAGCAGATACCTTTGTTTGAGCGGTTAAAATTTCTTGGCATCACGGCATCCAATCTGGATGAGTTCTTTATGGTGCGGGTGGCATCCTTAAAGGATATGGTCAATGCCGGATACAAGAAGCGGGATATCGCGGGGATGACTACGGAAGAGCAGCTTGTGCGGGTGAACGAGGAGACACATAAGCTGGTGGCGCAGCAGTACAATACCTATAACAGGTCTCTTTTGCCGCAGCTTTTGGAGAACGGTCTGCATCTGATCAGCCATCATGAGGATCTGAAAAAAGAAGAAGCTGCTTATGTGGATCACTACTTTGCGGAGAGTGTCTATCCGGTACTTACACCCATGGCAGTGGATTCTTCCAGACCGTTTCCGCTGATCCGCAATAAATCCCTGAATCTGGGCGCTCTTGTCACCAAGAAAAATGGCGTTGGGGAACTGGAGTTTGCCACTGTGCAGGTGCCCAGCGTTCTCTCAAGGATTGTGACGATTCCTTCCGCGGAGGAGGGGGTGAAGCTGATTCTGCTGGAAGAGGTGATCGAGCGCAATATTCATAAACTGTTCCTGAATTATGACATTGTCTGTACTTATCCTTTCCGGATCATGAGAAATGCTGATCTGACGATTGAGGAGGAAGAGGCGGAAGATCTGCTGCAGGAGATTGAGAAGCAGCTGAAAAAGAGGCAGTGGGGCCAGGTCATCCGTCTGGAAGTGGAAGAGGGAATCGACAACAGGCTTTTGAAATTGATCAGGGAAGAACTTATGATTCCGAAGGAGGATATCTATGCCATCAACGGCCCGCTGGATCTGACTTTCCTGATGAAGATGTATGATCTGGACAGCTTCGATCATTTGAAAGAACACAGTTACTTAAAGCCCCAGCCGGTGCCGGAACTGCCGGAGGATGCGGATGTGTTTGCAAGGATCCGGGAGGGGGATATCCTGATGCATCATCCCTACCAGACTTTTGAGCCGGTGGTGCGGTTTATCAGGCAGGCGGCCAGGGATCCGGAGGTATTGGCTATCAAGCAGACACTGTACCGTGTCAGCGGCAATTCACCGATCATAGCTGCGCTGGAACAGGCGGCAGAGAATGGGAAGCAGGTGTCGGTGTTAGTAGAATTAAAGGCCAGGTTTGATGAGGAAAACAATATTGTCTGGGCCAGAAAACTGGAAAAAGCGGGCTGTCATGTCATCTATGGACTGGTGGGACTTAAGACCCACAGCAAGATCACTCTGGTTGTCAGAAGGGAAGAAAACGGCATCAGGCGGTATGTGCATCTGGGCACCGGCAACTACAATGATTCTACGGCGAAACTATATACGGATGTGGGACTGTTTACCTGCTCAGAGGCCATCGGCGAGGATGCAACAGCAGTGTTTAACATGCTTTCCGGTTATTCAGAACCGAGAAGCTGGAATAAATTGTCTCTGGCGCCTTACTGGCTGAAGGACAGATTTATCTATCTGATCGGCAGGGAGCGTGACCATGCCCGGGAGGGCCGGCCGGCCAGGATCATTGCCAAGATGAATTCCCTCTGCGATAAGAGTGTGATCGAAGCGCTCTATGAGGCCAGCACTGCCGGGGTAAAGATAGACTTGATCATCCGGGGTATCTGCTGTCTGAAGACAGGAATCAAGGGTGTCAGTGAAAATATCACGGTGCGCTCTATCGTGGGTAATTATCTGGAACATGCCAGGATTTTTTATTTTGAGAACGATGGCAAACCGGAGTATTATTGTGCCAGCGCGGACTGGATGCCGAGGAACTTAGACCGCCGTGTGGAGATTCTGTTCCCCATAGAGAAGGCACCATTACAGGAAAAGCTCTGGCACATCTTAGAGTGTCAGCTTAGGGATACGGTGAAGGCATCCATCCTGCAGCCGGACGGCAGTTATGAAAAGATAGACAAGCGGGGGAAAGAAATATTTAATGCCCAGCTTAACTTCTGCAAGGAGGCCAAATCTGTTTCCAGGGAAGAGACAGAGACTGCCCAGAAACGTATATTTATTCCCAAGATGCATCATAATGATTGAGGGCAGTACGAAAGGTGAATAATGGCGTGGCATAGAGACCGTATGGAGGTAAACATGAAAATATATTTGGCTTCGGCATCGCCAAGGCGCAAAGACTTGCTCAGGCAGGTGGGGATTCCCTTTAAGGTCATGCCCAGCACGGTGGAGGAAAAAGTCACCAAAGAAAGACCGGATGAGGTGGTGGAAGAATTATCCTATCAGAAGGCGGTGGATGTCTGCGGCAGACTGACGGCGGAAGGCAGAGAAGACTTCGTGGTCATTGGTGCGGATACGGTGGTGGCGGCCTGGGGTAAGATTCTCGGGAAACCCAAAGATAAAGAAGACGCAGAGCGGATGCTTGGTGATCTGCAGGGAGCAGGCCATCAGGTCTATACCGGAGTTACCCTTGCCTGGAAATATAAGGATATGTCTGCTATGTACGCCACTTTCAGCGAGTGTACGGACGTGACCATGTATAGCATGAGCAAAGAGGAAATTAAACGTTATGTGGACAGCGGGGAACCCATGGACAAGGCCGGGGCCTATGCGATTCAGGGTCTGTGCGCCGCCTATATCCAGGGAATCTGCGGGGATTACAATAATGTGGTGGGACTGCCGGTGGGAAGGCTCTGTCAGGAACTGAAGAAAAGGGGACTTTTCCCGGAAAAGTAAGGAGGGTATTATGTTTGATGAGAAGGTAGTGCAGTGTTTTCTGGATAACCAATTGCAGCTGTATCCGGAAAAGGTAGCGGAGACGCCGGAGGAGGCGGAGAATTTTCTGGAAGAATGTATGGCAGTGGTGGTAGATTCTGTCAGGGAAGTCTGGGAGTTCTTTGAGGAAGAAGGCATGGATCTGGAGGGCGCCGATGAGGATGAGATCCTGGAAGCGTCCGAAGTGTTTGAGATTGGTGACGGCAGATATTTAATCGTAGAAGGCTAAAT
>CAYUKT010000144.1:0-6499 GCA_964445285.1 uncultured Bacteroides sp.
GGAGACTGCACAAACGATCAGGAGTCCCATCAAAATAATCTGAAAAGCCGTCATCACATCTCCTCCTTTCCATTTTCTGCCGTTTCGCGGTCGGCAAGTTCCTGCTCGAGAACGCTGAGGTCTTCGTAAATTTCACAGTGCTCAGACAGATTTTCGTTGGTGGCGGCTTCCAGTCTGGCAAGCACATGGGAAGAGACCGGAGAGGCACACCACAAGAAAATGATGATCAATAAAATCTTTAAAGTAGTATAGTTAAAACCAGAAAAAATCATCAGCCCGATCAGGCAGGAAGTGATTCCCAGTGTATCGCCCATAGCGGCGGCATGCATCCTGTTGAGTACATACTTAAAGTGAAAAACGCCGAATAATTCCGTAAAAAAAATGGCGATTCCGCAGAGCAAAAAGGTGCAGCCGATACATATTTTAATCCATTCAAGCGTTTCCATCAGACAGATTCTCCTTTCTGCTCTCGTCCTTGTGAGATTCCTTTTCACGTTGTTTTTCTTCGTAAATGCCGATATATACCTTGGAAAGGACAACGACAGCCAGGAAGCTGATCATCGCATAGATCAGACAGATATCTACAAGGTATCCCTGCTGCAGCATCAGCGCGAGGACGGCGATCATTACCATGACCATGGTGCCCATCATATTGACGGCCATCAGTCTGTCGGCGATCAGAGGACCTTTGACAGCACGGATCAGGCAGGCTAACAGCATGAAGGATAATAAAATCAACATTGCGATATAGATCGTATGGTATACCATATCAGTCCTTCCTTTCTATTCTTTCCAGAAGTTTTACAAAAACAGAGGAATCAATGCCTTTGGCAAGTTCCTTATCGAGACAGTGCACCGTGTATACGTCATCTTTCAGGGAAATCGTGATCGTACCCGGTGTCAGCGTGATGGAATTAGCCAGGATCACCCGCGCAAAAGTAGTGCGCAGATTTGTTTTAAAATGAACGACAGCCGGCTCCAGTTCATATTGGGCACTGTAGATCATTTTAAAAACGGCATCGTTTGCCTTTAAGATCTCAAGAATGAGTGTTACCAAATAGTGGATTAAAAGGGGTGCCTTTTTCAGGAAAAAAAGATCATAGCTAAACTTGTAGTTCAGGAATTTGCAGATAAACCAGTACATTGCCCCGGCGATGACAATGCCGAAGAGGGCAATTTCGAGAGTAAACTGACCGTTAAAGATAACCCAGATAAGGAAAAAAAGTACAAACATTTTCATTTTCCTCCGAAAAAGTTTCTTCCTATTAAAAGGAGGTATTAGTAACCGTAGCTATTATGGACCTATTTTATGGAAGTGTCAAGCCTGAACAGATAGACAAATTGTTAATGCTTGTCATTCATGGGAGAATCAGATAAAATGTGAATGTGGCGGCAGGCATCAAGGACACGAAAAGGAGCAGGAGATTTTATGAAATACTTGGTAATCGGCGCGGGTGGTACAGGCGGCAGCATTGGAGCCTATATGACAGAGGCGGGCAAAGATGTAACCCTTATTGCAAGGGGAGAACATTTAAAGAGGATGCAGGAAGAAGGTCTCAGGATGGAGACCACAAAAAAGGGAAACTATACTGTTTCCCCGGTGAAGGCTGTGGATATGGCGCATTATGACGAACAGCCGGACATTATCTTTGTGTGTGTGAAGGGCTATTCCCTGAAGGATGTGATACCCTTTATTAAGCGTGTGGCGAAGAGGACAACAATCGTCATTCCAATTCTGAATATCTATGGCACCGGAAGCAGATTACAGAATGAGCTGCCGGAACTGCTTGTGACGGATGGATGTATCTATGTGGCGGCACAGATCAAAGAGCCGGGTATGATCTGGCAGAACGGGGATATCTTCCGAATCGTGTACGGCGTGAGGGAAAAAGAAGAACTCAGGCCGGAATTGTTTGAAGTGGCCAAAGATTTAAAGGAGAGCGGCATTGAGGGTGTATTGTCGGATAATATCAGGCGGGATGCCCTGCAGAAATTTGCCTATGTGTCGCCTATGGCGGCCTGTGGCCTCTATTATCATGTATCTGCCGGGGAAGTACAGAAAACCGGGGATCCCCGGGATACATTTGTAAAGCTTATGCGAGAGGTAGATGCGCTTGCCGTGGCGATGGGCGTTCCCTTTCTGATAGATATAGTGACCACCAATCTGCAGATCCTGGATGCCTTGAATCCAACGGCAAGTACATCCATGCAGCGGGATATCTATGCAGGCAAGCCTTCTGAGATTGATGGATTGATCTATGAAGTGGTGAGGATGGGTAAAAAGTATGGCGTGCCTACACCTACCTATGAGATGGTGGAGCAGAAGGCACGGGAAGACGGGTTAATGTAGGAGCAAGATACTAAGGGGGAATGTCTTTTCATGGAAGACATTTGGGTTGGAGGAGAAATGGCAGAAAATACAGAGAAAAAATTTAAAGAAAAATACCTGGCGGGGGAGATAGAGTTTGAAGAGATTGATGACTACAGCCAGGATTGGGGATTCAGCGATGTACCTGTGACATTGCGGGAGTACCTTGGACTCAACGAGGAAGAGGAGGACGCCTGGGTGAGTTTGGGTGATGAGGCGTTGAAGGAGTTGTTAGACCGGCAGAAGTAAAGCTCTATTGGTTATTTATATCTAATTGGAGCTGCGCACTAATTAATTAGTGCGACAGCCCCATCTATTTATGCTATAGGAAATTTCTCAGCTTTAAAGTTAATCTGCGAAGCAAATTTACTTTTTATTTTGCTGGCATTTGGAAGTTAACAAGTATTTGCCGTTATGCATGTATTATGATTTCTCCGTATAGCGATGAGTTTTAGCCGTTTTGTTATTTGGTTCAATCCTCGTATAGCACCTGGAGATTTCGGAAAAAACCTTCTGTCCCAATGTCAACATAAAGTCCAACGCCGCCGGATGCGTCTGCGCCGTGTTTCAGGTGATCTACCTCGAGTACTGGCGTATCCATATTATTGACGTAAAAAGCCGCCCGGTCTTCTTTTATGACGGCTTTCAGTGTGATCCATTTATCCAGCTCAATATCACAAGGAGCCTCAAATCCAGGGATGCCATGATCCCGAAAATAAGAAAATGTATAGCCAGGATAGGAGAAATACTGACTCCCATGAGAACGGCGAACAGGGTCAGGATGCTGTCCGTTTGTCGGACGGACATAGTACGATTCAAATTCCGCGTCATTTTGGCTGGTACGGAAAACGATGCCGATAAAACCTCGGGCATAGTCCGGAGCATCCGGCAGCAGGCGGCTGCGCATTTCTACTTGAATCGTACCATTGTGGAAGCAGGAATCAAGAAGTTTGGCGTAGGTATCCTCATCGGGACGGTCTACTTTCTCACTCTTTATGACTCGCAGGACAGTTTCCCCCTCCAATTGCACATTTTTAATAGCGGTGTGAACGGCCTGAAAGTTTTTTGTACTGTTCGAAAAAAATTCCATATGTTTGTTCTCCTCTCGTTTAAACGATTTTAATTCATTATCCTTACGATGTTTTGCCATCGGATAATTGCCCGCATAATGCTCAGCAGGAAAAAGCAGTATGCAGCATAGTCATCAGAAACGGCCCCAGCTCTATGATTTTTCAAACATTATACTGCCTCTGTTAAGAAAACACAATGCAATCATGCAGTTCTTTCAGGAAAACTATGGCATACACAACGCATTTGTTTTCGTCTTTCTTTACATCAATTTAGGTGTTAACTGCTCCCTTTGGATGGGATTTTTGTGACTAATTAGCTGCAATCTCCCGCCTGCGCAGATACAGAACTGCCAGAGCCGCAAATATGATAATATAGCCCAAAGAATTGATCAAAAGAGTGGACACATCCAATTCCATGCTGGGATTGTTGGCGCGCATCCCCATGCAATAGATGGAATAAGGATAGTCCAGTCCGTGATCCCGGTTGGTCATCATAAGCCCTAGGACTCCCCCTAAAAGGGCAATGCCGATGGGGATGGCAAAAGAGCGGATGACCAGGGACAGCAGAAGCTGTACACAACAGATTACGATCGTACCCAAGAGCCCGCAGAGAAACCATTCCAGGGCTTCCGGCGGAAAAGGGGTGTGGATGCCCGCAAATTTGCCGCAGACATAAAACAGTATAAAAATCCAGATATTTCCAAGGATTGCCATAAACACTGCCTGTGTCAGTTTACCCAGATAGAGACTGCCGATCGGCACAGGTGCGGTCAGGAAGCTGTTCCAGTTGTGGTGCGTGTGTTCCAGACGCCAGAGATAGGAGCAGTAAGTGCCAATTAATGCAGGCATAAAAATATAGCATAAAAACAGTGTGTGCTGGCTCCACAGGCTGTACCATTCCGATTTCAAAATGCCGATGTTCATTTTGTAATTGACGGTGCCGAAAAAGGCGGATATGATGGGCAGCGCGAAGAAAGCCAGCCATATCGGGCTTCGTTTCAGTTTCAATCGTTCAGCTTTGACAGCCTTTTGATAAGATGTATTCATATATGGTTCCTCCTAGACTTCTTTGTGTGTGAAGGCAATTTTCCCCGCCGTATAAAAAACGACAATCCAGATAAAGACCATTCCCACTGCACAATATTCTATAATGGAATGTTCCCGATAAAAGAGTGTCACTACTCTGGTTTCTATATTCCAGTCCATCCCCACCAGCGCACAGGATAAAAAACCGCCCCAGGGCAGAAAAGAATACATTTTAATGTACATCAATATTAATCCCAGCAGGGAGCCGCACAGCCCTATTACCAGAGGGATCATCTGATTAAAGAAGATCAGGGACAGATCCAGCTGCAGCAAGTACAAAGAAAGGCAGCAGGCAAAGTTCAGAATCAGGGCCAGCGTATAATAGTGTATATCTGGATTTCCCGTGTAATGATGACAGTATCCTAAAACCAGTAAAAAGAGTATCTGCCCTATGGAGATGGCGGCCACGAAAAACAGGCCGCAGACTACCTTGGCGTTAAAAAGAATATTCGGGCGGCGCAGTGTCTTAAGCTGTTTATAAGTATTGCCCTTGTGTTCCAGGTCGCTGAGGCGGGAAGCTAGCACGGACATAAAGGTAGGCATCATAATGACATTGAGCAGGGGCAGCATATAGAGCAGGTCAATCCAGCCCTGGGCAAGTTCTCTCTCATCAGGGTTATTCGTAGACCAGAGAAACCATGCAAACTGTACACTGATCAGGGCCAACATGGTCAATCCGATTTTCCTTCTCTTTAACTTTAGAAATTCTGTTTTCAATGTGATCATAAACTGCTCTCCTTTCCTGTCAGGGATAAGAAAATATCTTCCAGACTTGTTTCTCGTTTTTCTATGCGGTAAAGAGATATATTTTGGGCGATGAGCCGCCTGCATAGATTAGCCACATAAGAGTCGTCCATCATGGGAAACAGAAGGTAATCCTTATCCTGTGAAATGTCGATCCCATCCTCACGAAGCAGATCGGCGGCAATGGCGGTGTGGCTGACACGCAGTGCGATCTGTGATTTGGCATGGGAGTGAAGGGACTCTAATGTGTTTTGATAGACCAGTTCACCCTTGCGGATGATGCCCACGTGATCCGCCATTTGGTCGATCTCACTGAGGAGGTGGGAGGAGACCAGGATGGTCATACCATAAGCAGACGGCAGAGAGCAGATCAGTTCCCGCATCTCCTGGATGCCGGCGGGATCAAGACCGTTCGTAGGTTCATCCAGAATTAAAAGCCTGGGAAAGCCCAGCAGGGCGGCAGCCAGACCGAGTCGCTGTTTCATACCGAGAGAATAATGGTTGACGAGTTTGTGGCGGGCACCGTCTAAGCGGACAATTTTTAATACCTCATCGATATCTTTTGCGGAACAGCCTTTGAGAGTCTGGATAATGCGTAGATTTTCCTCGCCGCTCAGATGCCCATAGTAGCTGGGGGCTTCGATCAGTGAACCGGTCTGGGAGAGAAGTTTGATGCGGTTTTTCTCATTGACTGGGATGCCGAAGAGCGTAATATTTCCATCTGTGGGTCTGGCCAGACCGAGGATCATCTTTAACGTGGTGGATTTGCCGGCACCGTTCGGCCCTAAGAAGCCATAGATGGCGCCGGACGTGACCTGCATGTTGACGGCATTGACACAGCGTACTTTGCCGTATTGTTTTGTGAGATTATGAGTTTCGACCAGATTTTGTGTTGACATGGTGTATCATCCTTTCCTGTATTGATTTCCCTGGGCGGCAAATTGGACAAGTATGCTTGGGTATGTCCCTGCGGCCCCTGGTAGATTTAGGATATAGGGGGCGGCTTACATGTCGATGAAGAGGGGATTACATTTACCTTAAGAAATATTTTGGTTTTTTATTGCTTTTTGAATGAAAAATCTATATAATGCAGATAAAAAGAAAATATTACATTTTGTAATATTTATATAAAGACTGAGAACAATATTACTAAAAATGAGGTATAAGGTTGAATATATTCTCTGAAAGAGCAATTTATTCAACCGGGAATTTGTGCAGAAGCATCACAAAT
>CAYUKT010000145.1:0-2947 GCA_964445285.1 uncultured Bacteroides sp.
TGTCTCCCATGATCAGGATTTCTTCCAGTTCCTCATAGAAATCCTCGTCAATCGCAGAAAAACCATTAAAAACGGAGTCTATCCCATGTACGATATTATTTCTCGTCTTAGTGAGTCCTTCCCGCAGTCTGCTGAAAAACCCTTTCTTTTCTTCCGCCATACCAAACCTCCGTGATTCCGCTTTCCGGAATCTTAAATCCATATCATGCTATAACGTCCAAATCCACTAATCATCCAATTCCTTATCGATCAGACTCACACTGACCAATGTGGATACCCCCTTCTCCTGCATGGTGATACCGTACAGTCTGTCCACCTTTTCCATGGTGCCTCGTCTGTGTGTGATCACAATAAACTGGGTATTCTTGGTCAACTTATGCAGATACTTGGCAAATCTGGTCACATTGCTCTCGTCCAAGGCGGCCTCAATCTCGTCCAACAGACAGAAAGGAGAAGGTTTTAAGTTCTGGATGGCAAACAACAGACAGATTGCCGTCAGTGATTTCTCCCCACCGGACATCTGCATCATATTCACCAGTTTCTTTCCGGGCGGCTGCGCGATCACGCGGATACCAGCCTCCAACACATCCTCGTCCTCAACCAGTTCCAAAGTGCCTTTACCGCCGCCAAAGAGTTCCTTGAATACCTTGTCAAACTCCCTGTTGATCTGCTCAAATTTCTCATTAAACTGCTTGCGCATGGAAGTATCCAGTTCCTCAATAATGCCAAGCAGCGTCTTTTCCGCTTCCACCAGATCGTCATGCTGGGTCTTTAAGAACGTATAACGCTCCATCAGATTCCGATAATCCTCGATGGCGTTGACATTCACATCACCCAATTTACGGATCTCATCCTTCAGGCCGCTGATACTTCTCTTCATAGCCGGCAGATCGTTCATTTCCTCATTCTTCAAGGACTCCGCATCAGACAATGTGATCTCATATTCATCCCACATATAATTGATCTGAGATTCGATGGATTCCTCCATCCGTTCCTTCTGACTGCCCAGTCGATACACTTCCTTATCCAGCGCCGTCATGCGCTCAGACAGTTCCTCCCTGGAAGCAAAGAAATTCTTCTGCTTGCCGGAAAGTTCCTCCTTCATCTCGATATCTTCTTTCAGTTTCTGCTCCGCATCACTCTGGGCCGTGTGGGATGCCGCAATGGTCTTCTCGATCTCCAGAATGCTGACCTTCTTGCGTTCCACCTCTTCCTTGCCCAGATGCAGTCCCTCTTTTACTTCATTTAATTCCGCCGTATAGCGGGCTCTCTCACCATCCACACGCTCTAAGTTCTGACGCTGGAAGTCTGCACTCTGACGTATCTTCTCGACTTCCACATCCCACTCGGATACCTTGGAAGACTGTGCGGACTCTTCCGCACGTTTCGTCTCAAGCTGCGACTGGAAACCGGCAATCTGACCCTCCACGTTTTTCTCCAGCTGTTCGGAATCCATAAGCTCTGCGGCCGCCTCGTCCTTGCCAAGCTGAATCTCCTTAATCTGGGTCTCGATATCCTGCTCCTCGTTCTTTAATTCGTCAAAACCTTCCGCCGTCTCATTCTTTTTCTCTTCCGCCTGCATCACGTTCATCCTGGCGGTATTCTGCTCGATGAACTTACGCTGGATCTGCCCCTTGATATCTTCCAGCTCAAGGCGCATCTTATTACGGCCCTTCTTGGTCTTTTCGATATCATTTAGAATATTGTCTATGTCCGCCAGATATTGTTTGACTTTTTGGGCCAGTTCCTCCATCTCCCGGCGTCTGCCCAGAAGATTGGAATTATTCTTAAAAGCACCGCCGCTGATGGCGCCGCCCGGCACCAGCAGTTCTCCTTCCAGTGTGACCATACGGATGCCGTAATCAAATTTTCTGGCAATCTTCACCGCATTGTCCACATGATCTACCACCATGATGCGTCCCAGCATGGCCTTAGCCACATTCTGGTACTTCTTATCGATTTTCACCAGGGCATCGGCCATACCCACCACGCCCTTTTCTTTCAAGGCCTCCGGATTCTTAAATTCCTGGGGATGGGTGATGCTGGTAAGCGGCAGGAACGTAGCCCGGCCCGCCTTCGCCTTCTTCAAAAAACCAATCATGCGCTTGGCCGTTTCCTCATCCTCCGTCACGATATTCTGGATATTACCGCCAAGCGCCGTCTCAATCGCCGTCTCATATTTGGCATCCACCTTGATGATATCCGCCACCACGCCGATAATCCCTTTCTCACTGTCCTTCTGCTCCATGACAGCCTTTACGCTTCCGCCATATCCCTCATAACGCTCGGTCAGGTTGGAGAGGGCTTCCAGCTTGGATTTCTGCTGATGGTACAGAATCTGGGTATCCCGCAGTTTCTGATCCTTGCCAGCCAGTTCCTCCCGGACGCCAGAGAGGCGCTCATCTATCAACTCCTGCTGTTCCGTCAATTCCTTGATGGTGTTTGTAATGATCTCAAATTCTTCTTCCAGCTTTTTGATGATCTCTGTCTGCTCCGCCTCATCGGACTTGGCGCGTAAAAGTCTGGAATTCAGCTCCGCCTTGCGGATATTGACCTGCTCGAGCATAGTGTCAAACCGTCCCAGCTTGGACTTGATGGTGGCCCGGTTATTGAGCGCATCTATAATCGTATTCTTGCCACTTTCTATATTATTATTGAGTTCTTCAATCTCCCGCTGGGTTTTTTCCAGAAGTTCCCTGGCCTGTGCCCGCTCTTCTTCCAACGCTGAGAGTTTATCATCCGTCTCCTTTTTGTCCAAAAGGATCGCATCCCGCTCCCTGTCCCGCTCGGCAAGCTGCTCGCTGATGCTGCTGATCCGGTTCTGCAGATGCTCCTCATTTCCCTCCGCCGAATGAATCTGCTCCTTTAAGACATTGATCTCACCTTCTAATTTAGAACGCATAACGCCGGTGTCCGTAAGGGTGACCCTTGCCGCCTCGATCTCCTG
>CAYUKT010000145.1:2957-6496 GCA_964445285.1 uncultured Bacteroides sp.
GCTCATATTCTTCCTTGATGGACTCATACTTGTCTGTGGTCTCCTGCAAGTCATCCCCGGCAATCTGCAGCTTTTTATCCACTTCCAGAAGCTGTTCCCGGACACGCACATTTTCCAGCAAAAAGACATTCACATCCAAGGTCTTCAGTTCTTCTTTTTTACGAAGATAGATCCTTGCCTTCTCCGCCTGTTTTTCCAAAGGCCCCGTCTGTTTCTCCAACTCCGCCAGAATATCGTTAACGCGCACCAGATTCTGTTTCTCATCTTCCAGTTTTTTCTGGGCCGCATATTTCCTGCGCTTAAACTTCACGATACCGGCCGCCTCGTCAAAAAGTTCCCTGCGCTCCTCCGGCTTCCCACTCAAGATTTTATCAATCTGTCCCTGACCAATGATAGAATACCCTTCCTTACCGATTCCCGTATCGTAGAACAGTTCATTGACATCTTTCAGACGGCAGGCCGTTCCATTCAACATATATTCACTCTCGCCGGAACGATACAGTCTTCTGGACACCGTCACCTCATCATAATCGATCGCCAGCTGATGATCCGAATTGTCCAAGGTAATCGCCACATAGGCATATCCCAGAGGTTTTCTCATCTCCGTACCGGAAAAGATCACATCCTGCATGGATACGCCGCGCAGCTGCTTGATCCGCTGCTCGCCGAGCACCCACCTGACCGCGTCCGCCACATTACTTTTCCCGGAACCGTTAGGTCCCACAATACCCGTAATGCCATTATGGAACTTGAACGTGATTTTATTGGCAAAGGATTTAAATCCATGTACCTCAATACTCTTTAAATACATATGTACCTCACATTTCTTCCCGTCTGCGCAGAAGCGCCTGGTAAGCCGCCTGCTGTTCCGCCGCTTTCTTGGAATGGCCGCTTCCCGTCCCCAGCTTCTTATCCCCTACCAGGACTTCCACTAAAAAAGTCTTCTCGTGCTCCGGCCCTTCTTCCTTCAGCAATTCATAGTGAATCGTCTCTTTGCTTTCCTGCTGTACAGACTCCTGTAAAATTGTCTTGGCATCATAGAAAAGCTGCTTGTGCTCCAGATCGGAAAGGATAAAGCGGTGGATGAAACCGGACGCTTCCTCGATACCGCTGTCCAGATAGATCGCGCCGATCACTGCTTCCATCACATCAGAGACAATAGAGTCCCTGCCTCTGCCGCCGGTAGCTTCTTCCCCTTTACCGAGAAGAATATATTGTTCCAAGGCGATATCTCTGGCACAAAAAGCAAGCGCTGGCTCACAGACCATAGAGGAACGCTTGCGCGTCAACTGTCCCTCCGCCATATCTTTTTCCTCCCGAAACAAAAAATCACTGCTCACCAATTCCAGGACAGCATCGCCCAGAAATTCCAGCCTCTCGTAATCCTCAAACTTATTGATCCGCTGCTCATTCGCATAAGAACTGTGGGTGAGAGCCTGACGCAGCAGGCGCCTATCCCGAAACCGATACCTTATTTTCTCTTCGAGTTCTGTAAGCCGCTCCTCTAACATGAAATCCTCCACAATGGAAAAGCCCCTTCTTTTTAGAAAGGGGCTTTCGTCTACTCCCTACTGTTCCTAATCAGTTCAACCGCCTCGCCCACCGTAGTGATGCGCTCCACTTTATCGGCAGGTATCTCTATATGAAAAACTTCCTCGATTCCCATGATGATCTGAAAAACATCCAGGGAATCGGCTCCTAAATCTTCCAAAAAGGTGGTCTCCAGCGTAATCTCCTTGGGATCAACGCTCAAGACGCTTGCTATCACTTCCTGTAATCTCTCTAATTCCATAGCCACAGCCACCTTTCGCTTTTCTCTATCGTCTAATTTTTCGGTTCCGAAACAACTTCCTCTGTTACAATCTTCTCCCGAATCTTATCGCTGATCTTCTGTTCCGTAAAAGTAATACACTGCAGGATTGAATTTTTGATCTCATTAGCCTTGGAACTGCCATGCGTCTTGACCACCAGCCCCTTTAATCCCAACATGGGTGCACCGCCATACTGCTCTAAGTCAAAGGCCTTTAACGTTGTCTTCAGCGCCGGCTTCACAAGCAGCGCCCCTATTTTGCTGCGCAGGGACGTCATCATCCCTTCCTTCACCTTCGCGATCAGGGTCAGCCCAACTCCTTCATAAGTCTTTAAGATCACATTACCCACAAAGGCCTCGCAGACCACCACGTCCGCCGCACCTGCCGGAATATCCCTGGCCTCCACGCTGCCGATGAAATTAATATCGGGACAATTCTTTAACAGGGGAAACGTCTCTTTGACCAGCGCGTTGCCTTTCTCCTCCTCGGCACCGATATTCACAATGCCGACCTTCGGGTTTTTGACCCCCATCACATGTTCCATATAGACGGAACCCATCTTGGCAAACTGCACCAGATGCGAAGGTCTCGCGTCCACGTTAGCGCCACAGTCAATCAACAGGGAACATCCTGCAGCCGTAGGGATTAATGGTGCAAGCGGCGGCCTCTCCACGCCTTTGATACGCCCGACAATAACTTGTCCGCCCACCAGTGTCGCACCGGTACTTCCCGCGGACACATAAGCGTCACAGGTACCATCTTTGACCAGGTTTAATGCCCTGACCAGAGAAGAATCTTTCTTCTTACGGATTGCCATCACCGGCGGTTCCGCCGTCTCTATGATCTCGGAAGCATGTACCACCTCAATCTGTTCCTTGGGATAAGTCTGTCCTGCCAGTTCTTTTTCCAGCACATCTTTAATTCCCACCAGATACACCTTGACTTTACCGCTCTCATTGACCGCTTCCACAGCGCCCTTTACAGTTTCCACCGGCGCATTATCGCCGCCCATGGCGTCCACTGCTACTTTTACCCATTCACTCATATGTACCCTTCCGTTTCCCAGAAGATAATCCCTGCGGAACTATCTTTTATTTCTTCTACTATTGGTATCCTCTTATAATATGGATATCTATATTAATATACTAAATATGCACACAAAAATCAAGGCTCTTCGAGAAGTCTCGAATGGGTTGTTTCTTTCAATGAATTTTTTAATAGTAATATTTGTAATTCTGTGATATATTGTAAATAATTGTTAGATTGTGACAAACTGTTTGGAAAATGGGGTACAGGAATAATGGATACAGAGAAAACTTTCTTAACCGTTTTTATAGATGAATCAGGAAGTATAACCAAAACTGATGTCGAACATCATAAATATTTTATAATTGCACTCCTATTTACAAGAAATTCCGGAAGAATAAAAAGATATTTTCAAAAGGGCATAGCATCATTGATGCAAAATCCTAAATATAAGGCAATAATGACCCAAAATGGGGAAATCAAAGGATCAGAAGTCAGTGAAACAAAGAAGAACAAGATATATGACAGGATTGTCAGAAATTGCAAAGATGATTTTGAGATTGGAATTATTGTCCTTGATAATAATTATACCACAAAGGAGTTTATTAAAAATCATGCCAGAACATTCAATTACATCACTCAAATGTTTCTCGATAATTCATTTAGAAATTGTAGCAGGTATAAAAATACTGTATCGGATAT
>CAYUKT010000146.1:0-6471 GCA_964445285.1 uncultured Bacteroides sp.
ACCACGCCATTCTCCATGACTCCACTTTTGAGGCATCTCTTTATGAGCTGGACTACTCTTTCATCTTCTACATTCTTTCTCAGTAGATTTATCAGCAATTCGTGGTTCAGGGTATCGAAGTACTTTGATAAGTCTAATGATACCGCATAGGTATACCCTTTTCCTGCGTACTCTTTTACCTTAAGGATAGCATCTTTTGCGCTCTTCTTCGGACGGTAACCGTAACTCGTCTCAATAAAGAGTGGCTCATAGATTGCTGTTAGCTGTTGTGCTATTGCCTGTTGAATGGTCCTGTCTATCACTGTTGGTATGCCAAGTTTCCGCACACCACCCTCTGGTTTTGGGATTTCAACTCTCCTTACTGGAGACGGAGTATATTTACCTTTTAGTATTCGGCCTGTCAACTCCTTTTGGTGTTCCCTCAGATATGGGAGAGCCTCTTCGACAGTCATCCCGTCTACTCCCGGCTTTCCCTTGTTTGCCCTCACTCTTTTGTACGCTCTGTTAAGGTTGTCTTTATACAGTATTGCTTCTAAGAGTTTCGGCTGTGCACTGTCTCTTTCTTTCCATATCTGATTGAATGACCTAGACGCTTTCGCATACCCTTCGTGTTCCGCACTATCTCTCTGCGAACAGCCATTATTCATGTTTTCTGTCATAGTGGGTCATTCCTCCTTTCCCGGTCATACTTGAGACTCCTATTGATTCGGTCCTTCACACATGTGAAAACTTGCTTCATTTTTGGCTACTATGACCTCTGCTGACTTCTGTGTGCTCAGCGCAGTCTTTCGGTTGCGGTTACTCCTTTCAGAGCGTTCCACACAGACCTCCCTGGGTACCACACGTTTCCTTCTCTCCATCTATCTGCCACATTTATCATGCACGATTCCGTGTAGTTATTGGGCTTCGACTTGAATTGCAGCCTTACCCTCGTACATAACCTCATATGTGATTTCTGTTCGTCAGACCAGAGATTTGCCCATAGGTTAGTATTTTCCCCATTTCCGGCTTCCTTCAGATTCCATCTCACGATGGACACCCTTGCCTTCGGCTATATCCTTCCCACTACCGGGCGGATTCGAGACTTGCACTCGTTGGAAACGTGCGCCGCCAGGCGCACAACATTAAAAAGAGAGGCAGCGTGCCTCCCTTTTTGTTTTCTAATCCCTCTGCCCCTGTCCTTCCTGCTCGATATGCAGGATCTCCTCGTTCAGTGACATCATCCTTGCATCCAGTGCCGCCACCATCTGCGCGCACTCCACAAGTTGTTCTTTAATATGTTCCGGTGCATTTCCCTCGAATTTATAGTGGATCTTATGCTCCAGACTGGCCCAGAAATCCATCGCCACTGTCCTGATCTGAATCTCCACCTTGGCATCCGCAATCCGGTCGGAAAGATAGACCGGCACCGTCACCAGCATATGATAACTCTTGTATCCGCTGGACTTTGGATTTACGATATAATCTTTCACGGAAATCACTCGGATGTCTTTTTGGTTACTGATCATCTCCGCAATCTGGTAAATATCCGAGGAAAAGGAACAGATGACACGGATACCCGCGATGTCATTGACATAGCGCACCATATTATCGATCGTAGACTCATAACCATGTTTCTTCAGTTTCTTAACGATACTCTCCGGCGTCTTGATGCGCCACTTGATGTGCTCAATCGGATTGTATCGATGTACATGCTGGAACTCATCGTTTAATATTTCCAGCTTTGTTGCAATCTGTTTCAAGGCAGAATTATAAATCAGCTGTACTTCTTTCCAGCTGTCGATATCGCCATCTCTATCTCTATCTACAATAACTTCCACGTTTTCCTAATCCCCCGGTTACTTTTTACTTTTCGGTTATTATAACATATTTTTTCATAAAATGTGTAATTTTCACAAAAATTTTATAATTTTTTATCTTTTATTGTATATTTTCACTGGCATTTTTAGGCAGATCATGGCACTGACAGCAATATATTGCGGGTACGGTCACCACGAAGGGGTACATATAGCGTATCAGCACTGTGGGTGATAATAAAAGCGTCAGATAATATGCCACTAAAAAAGCCGCCGGCAGTATCATTATGTATTTTCTTCGATATATGGCCACTGCTATATACAGGCACAGCAGCCACCAGTAAAACGCCGGCGCGAAGACGATCCGCAGTACCGGTATCCTCTGATAAGCGTTATCTGACACGATTTTTTCCATCAAACAGCGAAGGCCCGGCAGATAACTGTGGGGTATGATCTCACAGCCTGCAGGCATGATGCGGGTATCTGTGGAAAGATAGCCAAATCCGCTTTCGGTGCCGATACCATATATCTGTGCGTGGGATATATCTTCCAGATACCAGTATCCCACACAGTTATCCAGAAATGCGTCCACATAGACCGCCGGATATTTCATTCCCAGCCGGATCCAGGTTTTGATCAGGCCAGCCGGATCGTCATGGATCACCGCCCGGTTCTTGACCGGATCCGCCAGATGCGGGTCATACGCCGCAAAAACCCAATCCGCAGGAATATATTTATCCAATTCCTGCCTGAGTTCCGGTTCTATCTGCTGTTCTTTTTTCACTCTCGTGCGGGCCATCTGCTGCAAGGGTACACTGAGCATCTCCCTGGGGCTGCCGCTGTGTGCATGTACGGCCATCCGCAGTCCCATACTGCAGACCGTGAAGAAAATCAGAGCTGCTACAGACAACATGAGACAGCCCCGTGCACCACTTGTTTTCCGTTTACTCTTCCCAGTGTCACACCATTTCCGGCATCCGGCATATACAAACGACATACTGACCAGAAACGCATATACCGCATTGTTGCGAAACAACAATAAAATCACGGAAAGTACCACATAGACCCCCGCATCTTTTGCATTGATATGCATTTTTTTATCACATATCATTTCGTAAAGCGCAATCGTATACAACAAAACCAACGCCGAAAAGAGTACATCTTTGGTAGTGCTGAGCGCCAGAACCGAATTTGTCGGAAACAATGCATAAAAAGCCAGCAGCAGGAAACGCTGCCACCGCGGTATTTCCTTCTTATATAAATACGACAGCACAAGGGCAAACGCACAGGCCATCAACAGCATCTGCACCACCGAATGAACCGCCATGCCTGTGGCATAGGATCCAAGCGCTCCGCCCAGCCGGAAAAAGGCTCCCAGAAATAAGGTATGCAAAAGCGGATGATGCGTGCTGTAATCCCCGGCAATCACCTGATAGAGCTGCCCTTCCGCATCATATGCAAAAACAGAAGGATAATAGGCTAAAAATACTGGCAGCCAGCACAACAGAATAACCACTCCATAGAACAGTCCCGCCTGCCAGACCGGATACCGTTTACCTACAGTGCTCTGTCCCTTTCCCGCAGATAATCCCTGATGCTGCAGAATTGGCGCAGCGCAGGAAGCCGCCGCCACAGACAGACATGCCGCAGCAGCAAGTGATCTCAGCATGCTCGATACACCGCCGAATATCGTCTCATCCGTTCCCAGACGCACCCCCATCACATATGACACCGCCAGCAGCGCTCCCCAGATCAGGGCATGCCGCACAAGCCTTTTATCCGTCTGGCAAAGCAGACCTTGAATCAGTCTGTAAAAAAGAAACGCCCCGGTCAGCCAGATCACGGCCATCGTGATAACCGGCACCGCGTAAGATGCCGCAATCCCGTATCCCGAAAACATTATCAGCATTTCACGAAAAACCCTGCTCATGTTTACCACTAAAGATATATTTATGACAGCAAGCAGGAAAGATATTCCATTTATTATAATTTTTTTCCGCGTAGTCATTTCAGACCGTCTTTGTTCCATACTATATTTGTTTCCTCAATATCTGATTTCCGATACTGTACTCAGTATAACATTGAATCCCGAAAAGAAAAAGTATTTACATTTATCCCGCAGGTTTGTATAGTAGTTGGTATAGCAGAGGCAGAAAGGAAGAACTTCTATGTTTCGTTTATGGGCCAAGGAATTTAAAGACAACCGCATGTTAAAGGATACCGTCATCGAGGATGACCGGAACGATACCCGTACCCATAAAATATTCCACGCCCTGGAAGAGATCTGCCTGCAGTTTGATCTGAGCAAACCAATCTGGCTGGAATCCACAGTCTACGACTTCAAACGGCACAGCAAAACCCGTTTCTCGCAGGACAATTTCATCGATGAAATTGATTTTGATTATCTGGAAATCCAGGTAATTGAAGAGGACTGACTTTCTTTTATAAATATTTCATAATTCTTCCGCATAAATCCATTGACTTTGCATACTTTAAGTAGTAGTATCATAGTATATTTAACATAGTTTTGAAAACTACATGCTGTAGCATCCATGTGTTTTATGGAAAGGCATTGGTTTTTAAACCCCTATGTTATGAGGAGTAAGAAAGGAAGGGATTTTATGCAGATTACAATTCGCGAACCCGGAAGTGCGATTACACATTTTATTGGAATGATGATGGCTATCTTTGCCGCCACACCGCTGATGGTCAAGGTAGCAACTACCTCCAACCATACCGCGTTTATCGCAATGGCCATTTTTATCGGCAGTATGGTAGCGCTCTACGGCGCAAGCGCTGTCTATCACAGCATTACTGTAAAGGATCAGATTTTAAAAATATTTCGGAAACTGGATCACATGATGATCTTCGTCCTGATCGCCGGTTCCTATACCCCCGTCTGCCTGATCGTCTTAGGCGGTAACCTCGGCTACACGCTGCTTGCCGTGGTATGGGGCATTGCCATCGCCGGCATGGTCATCAAGGCCTGCTGGATCACCTGCCCGAAATGGTTTTCTTCTATCATCTACATCGCCATGGGCTGGGTATGCCTCGGGGTATTCGGGACTCTGTGGAATACGCTTCCCAAGAGCGCCTTTTTATGGCTTCTGGCAGGTGGTATCATCTATACCGTGGGCGGCATCATCTATGCGCTCAAGCTGCCGATTTTTAATTCCAAACATAAAAACTTTGGCTCCCACGAGATTTTCCATCTGTTTGTAATGGGCGGAAGCATCTGTCATTTTATCTTTATGTACCTGTATGTGGCTTAGGGAAAACTCATTATGAAGCATTCAACTCATTTTTAGCATTCTCCGCACGTTTTTGAGATTTCGTTGTATTTTCTATTATAATATAAGAACCCTGTAAGACCTCCCAAACGGTGGTATACAGGGTTCTTCCTATTATCACTTTCAACGCCTTGCTCTGTCTGTTGTCAAATTCTCTTAGCCATCAAAGCCTCTCAGTCTCAATCCTCATAACCATTCGGGTTACTGCTCTGCCATTTCCAGGAATCAGCGCACATCTCTTTGATGCCGTACTGTGCCTCCCAGCCAAGTTCCCGCTTCGCCTTATCAGCGTTAGAATAGCAGGTAGCGATATCGCCTGCACGTCTTTCCTTGATCACATAAGGAATCTTCACACCCGTTGCTTCCTCGAAATTCTTCACGATGTCAAGCACACTGTAGCCTACCCCTGTGCCCAGATTGTAGATACACAGCCCTGCTTTCTCCTCAATCTTCTTCAGGGCCTTCACATGGCCTGCCGCCAAGTCTACCACATGGATATAATCGCGTACGCCTGTTCCATCCGGTGTATCATAGTCATTGCCGAAAACACCCAGTTCTTTAAGTTTGCCCACGGCCACCTGTGTGATATAAGGCATCAGATTGTTAGGGATACCGTTGGGGTTCTCCCCAATGGTACCGCTCTTATGTGCACCGATCGGATTAAAGTACCGAAGCAGGATTACATTCCACTCCGGATCCGCTTTCTGGATATCCATCAAAATCTGTTCCAGCATGGATTTAGTCCAGCCATAAGGATTGGTGCACTGTCCCTTTGGACATTCCTCTGTGATCGGGATGATCGCCGGATCACCATACACTGTTGCAGAAGAAGAAAAGATAATGTTCTTCACATTATGTTTTCTCATCACATCTACCAGTGTAAGGGTGCCCGCGATATTGTTTTCATAATATTCCCAGGGTTTTTGTACGGACTCCCCCACTGCCTTCAGTCCTGCAAAATGAATACAGGAATCAATCTGCTCATTCGCAAACACATTTTCGAGCGCTTCCCTGTCCAAAATATCCGCCTTATAAAATTTCACCGGCTTCCCTGTGATCTTCTCTACCCTCGCAAGCGACTTTTCGCTGGAATTTGCCAGATTATCCACCACTACTACATCATAGCCTGCGTTCTGTAATTCTACCACTGTGTGGGAACCAATATACCCCGCACCGCCTGTCACCAATATTGCCATATCAATCCACCTGTCCTTTCCTGGGAAATGTGATTTATGTTGCCGCCCATACAATGACCGGTAATCATTTACCCTCTTTTCTTATCCCAAGTGTACTACGTTTCCCACATATAATTCAATATTGTAATTTTATTCAAACCAGTCAAAATGTTATATGGTTATGATTTTCGTCCGCCCATATCAGAACAC
>CAYUKT010000147.1:0-6387 GCA_964445285.1 uncultured Bacteroides sp.
CGGAGAATTTTCTATCTGTTCAGGCGTCACTCTTGGCTAACGTGTGAAAAGTAACATTGTATTTCCCTGCCGCATCTACTATACTGAAGATGGAACGATCGTTCCGGCGGTTCACAATTGCCTAATGAATGATTTCTGAAAGGAGACGCCTTATGCCAATCACAGCCGATTACCACTTGCATTCCGCTTTTTCAGGGGATTCCGATACCCCCATGGAAGAGATGATCTTACAGGGGATAAACCTGGGACTTGACCAGATGTGCTTTACAGAACACAACGATTTCGATTATCCCGCCAATGAAAAGGATACCGAAGACACCTTCCTTCTCAATGCGGATTCCTATCTCTATGATTTATTGCAATTACAGGAAAAATATGCCCACAAGATCAAAATACTGTTCGGCGTAGAAATCGGCCTGCAGCCCCATCTGGCCAAGCGAAACGCTGCTTTCGCCAAAGACCATGCATACGACTTCATCATCGGCTCTTCCCATATCTGCAATGGCAAAGATCCCTATTATCCCGATTTTTTTGCCGGCCGTACGCCGAAAGAAGCCTTTATGGAATATTTCGGATCCATCCTCGATAACCTGGATAAATTCAGCAATTTTGATGTCTACGGACACTTGGATTATGTGGTGCGCTACAGCCCCGCGAGAGATGAAGGGTATTCTTATGAAGTCTTCCGCGATCTAATCGATAAGATTTTGACAAAACTGATCGACATGGAAAAGGGTATCGAGATCAACACCGGCTGTTTAGCCAAAGGTCTGCGGGAGCCAAACCCCTGCCAGGACATCATCAGGCGCTACCGGGAACTGGGCGGCGAGATCATCACGGCCGGTTCTGACGCCCACACGCCGGAACAGATTGCCTGCGCCTTTGACCGGGCGGCAGCAATACTAAAGGACTGCGGTTTCCGGTATTACACTACCTTTGAAAAACGCAGCCCTTCTTTTCATAAGCTCTAAATTATGTCAACTGAGAGAGCATCTCCCAGAACGGCATTTTGTCCACGCCGTCTTCCTGTTCCTCCCCCAGGAACCTGACCTTGTCGCCGTGATCGGGCACCACCCGCAGGATGGATCTGCGGGCCAGTTCTTTCTGGCTTAAATTCACGCAGATGATATATCTGCCCTCCTTGGTCTCTGAAAAGACTGTTTTCTCCCCGGAAGCTCCCTCCCCCGCAAGATTCACTGCAGCCAGTCCGGCCAGCTGAAATTTCTTGCGGAATTTGATAAAGAAAGAAATTCCCTCCCGGAAAAACACTTTCTTGATCCGCTCCTTGGTGGCATTGTCATATACTTCACACAATTCTATCTCATTATTTACTTTTACCTTCGTCAGTTTCGATTCTACCATATTGTTACTCCTTTCACGGCATACAAGCCGGACTCCTCAACCTTTTCCTGTTCATTAGAACCTATACTACCACAGTGCCTGTGAAAATGTCGTGAACAAAACCGGTAGAATTTCTTAAGATTTTCTTAGCCTACAGGATAGTCCCGCCGCCAAGCACACAACCGTCCTCATAAAAAACCACCGCCTGCCCAGGCGTAATGGCGCGGACAGGTTTTATAAATGTACACTTAATCCTGTCCTCGCCCATCTTCTCGATCAAACATTCCTCCCCTTTGTGGGCATAGCGGATTTTAGCCGTCACCCGCCTTGGCTCCGGCAGGTCCGGCATCCCCATGTAATTGATATGGTGACAGTAAAGCGTATCCGAAAAGACATCCGCCGCCTCCCCGATCACCACTTCATCCGTCCCCGGTCTGATCTTAGTTACAAACACCGGACGGCCCAGGGCCAGGTTCAGCCCCTTACGCTGTCCCACCGTGTAGTGGGTGATGCCCAGATGCTCTCCCAGGATCTCCCCGGCCGCCGTCACAAAATTGCCCCGCCCAGGCACCCTGTCCCCGGCCTGTCTGTCGATAAACGCGGCATAATCATGATCCGGGATAAAACAGATTTCCTGGCTGTCCGGCTTATGGGCTGTCATGAGTCCTGCTTCCTGTGCCATCTGCCGTATCTGTTCCTTGGTATAATCCCCCACCGGCATCAGTGTGTGCGCCAGCTGTTCCTGGGTCAGACCATAGAGCGCATAAGTCTGGTCCTTTTTCGCTGTGACAGAGTTACGCACGGCATACCTGCCGTTTGCCAATCTGACGATTCTGGCATAATGCCCGGTAGCGATATAGTCCGCCCCCATCTCTAGACTTCTTTGCAGCATGGCTTCCCACTTCACATACCGGTTACAGGCCGCGCAGGGATTGGGCGTCCGCCCGGCCAGATATTCTGCCACAAAATAATCTACCACTTTCTCTTTAAATTCTTTTGCAAAAGGAACCACATAATGCGGAATATCCAGCTTATCCGCAATCTGCCTGGCATCCTCTGCCACATGAAGACTGCAGCATCCTGCATCCTTTTCCAGACTTTCTGCCGGCTCCTCCTGCCACATCTGCATGGTCACGCCGATCACATCATATCCCTGCTTTTTTATAAGATAAGCCGCCACAGAGGAATCCACGCCGCCGGACATGCCTACCACTACCTTTTCTGCCATCTCTCCAAACCTTTCTTCTATACTATATGGGACTTCTGCCGCATAAACTATAACCATATCGAATCCTTATGTGGTGCCTATGACAACAAAATGGAAAAACCCCTTGATCACCGGAACGGCCATTCTCACGCTGACCGGACTTATCAGCCGCCTGATCGGCTTCTTTTACCGAATCTTTCTGTCCAACGTATTTGGCGCGGAGGGCATGGGGATCTATCAACTGATCTCCCCTGTGCTTGCCCTCTCCTTTGCGCTCACTGTCTCCGGTATACAGACGGCCATCTCCAAATATGTGGCGAGCGAAAACAGCACCCACGACTATAAAACTTCCTTCCGCACACTGTGGGCAGGGTTTCTTATGGCCTTTTTTCTCTCTCTTACCTGTGCTGTGCTGATCTATCACTGGTCAGAAGCGATCGCCGTCACCTGCCTGATGGAAGCGCGCACGGCCCCGCTTCTGCGTATCATAGCGCTGTCCATCCCCATGGCCTGCGTACATTCCTGCATCAACGGTTATTTCTATGGGATCCGCAAAACCGCGATTCCCGCCATCTCCCAGCTGGCGGAACAGATCTGCCGTGTGGGCAGCGTGTATCTGATCTACTATGCCTGCCAAAAACACCAGATGGAACCGACCATCAGCTTTGCCGTGGTGGGTCTTGTCATCGGAGAAAGCGCCTCCATGATCGTATCCGTCCTGGCCATCTTATCCCGTGCCCACAAAGTGTTTCCCTATCGACCCTGGCTTCCGATGCAGACAGGAAAGATCAAAACCCACTGTATTGCCATCTACAGCCGCATCATGGGACAGCTCCTTGCCCTGGCAGTGCCGTTATCGGCCAACCGTCTGGTAATCAACCTGCTGCAGAGTATCGAGGCCATCTATATCCCCAACCGGCTGATGGCCTACGGTCTTAACAACGCGGACGCCCTGGGGGTATATGGCGTGCTGACCGGCATGAGTCTGCCGCTCATCCTCTTTCCCTCCGCCATCACCAACTCCATCTCCGTCTTGCTCCTGCCCATCGTGGCCGAAGCCGATGCCAACGGAAACCTGTCCGCTGTAAGACGGGCTGTCCTGACCTCCATCCGGTACTGCCTGCTTCTCGGCTTTGGCTGCACCGCTTTCTTTTTACTGTGCGGCCGCATCGCAGGCCGTATCCTCTTCCACTCACAGTTGGCCGGCAGCTTTATCCTGACGCTGAGTTTCATCTGCCCTTTCATGTACATCGCAAGCACGCTGGGCAGTATCCTGAACGGACTGGGCAAGACTGCACAAACCTTCTGTTACAGCGTGGCCAGTCTGCTGCTGCGCCTTGCATTCGTTTTCTTCGCCATCCCCCGTTATGGCATCCGAGGCTATCTTTGGGGGATGCTGGCAAGCCAGATCCTGCAGACTACGCTGTGCACGATTTCTGCTTTACATATTTCCCGCAAGGGTTGCGATTCTTAAAACAATATACTATAATGTAGGTGTTTTTGCCAGAGTAAAGTATGCCGGGAATGTCAAAGGCGTATGCATTCTCCATACTGATCATCCATGTCAGGGCAGTTCACTGCTCTGAAGAATACAAGAGGAGAAAAAAATGTCTTTCCAATATGTTGCTAAACTTCCCACCCCGGAAGAAATCCGGGAACAATTTCCCATGCCGGCATCCGCTACGGAAATCAAACAAAAGAGAGATGCCCAGATCAAGGACGTACTCACAGGAAAGAGCAATAAATTCCTGGTCATCATCGGCCCCTGTTCCGCTGACAATGAAGAGGCCGTCTGCGACTACGTCAACAGACTCGCCAGAGTCAATGAAAAAGTGCAGGACAAGCTGATCCTGATTCCCAGGATCTACACCAACAAGCCACGGACCACCGGAGAAGGCTATAAAGGCATCGTCAGCCAGCCGGATCCCGAGAAAAAGCCGGATTTTACCGCCGGACTGATCGCCATGCGCAAAATGCACATCAGGGCCATTGAGGAATCCGGGCTGACCGCCGCGGACGAAATGCTCTATCCTGACAACTGGGGCTATGTGGAAGATATCCTCTCCTATGTGGCCATCGGGGCCCGTTCTGTGGAGGATCAGCACCACCGCATGACAGTCAGCGGTTTTGACGTCCCTGCCGGCATGAAGAATCCCACCAGCGGCACCCTTTCCGTGATGCTCAATTCCATCTATGCGGCACAGCACCCTCACTCCTTTATCTACCGCGGCATGGAGGTGGCTACTGACGGAAACCCCCTGGCCCACGCGGTGCTTCGCGGTTCTGTCAATAAACACGGCAGAAGCCTGCCCAACTATCATTACGAGGATTTAAACACCCTTTACACACTGTATCAAGATTATGACCTGATAAATCCGGCCTGCGTCATCGATGCGAACCATAACAATTCCGACAAACAGTTCGAGCAGCAAATCCGTATCGTCAAGGAAGTCATGCACAGCCGCAAGTTGAATCGGGATATCCACAGTATGGTCAAGGGTGTCATGATCGAGAGCTATATCGAAGAAGGCTGTCAAAAGATTGGCGAGGGCATCTATGGCAAATCCATCACCGATCCCTGCCTGGGATGGGAAGCCTCCGAACAATTGATTTATGATATTGCGGACTACGATTAAACACAGTCTTCCTTAAAAGTAAATTTGCACAAATCGAGCACAGCTCGATTGCGAGATCCGCTTCGCGGACTCGAATAAGCGTAGGAATTTCCTATACCATAAAAATATTCCTGCGGACTAAACTTTATAAAATCCACAGGAATCTTTTCATTTTATATGAGATTTGCCCTAAAATTTTCTTTAAAACATGAGATATATCTCTGACCACTATCCGCGGGGGTGCGCCTTGGCATACACTTCCCGGATATGATTATGATTCAGATTTGCATAAATCTGTGTCGTGGAAATATCGGAATGTCCTAACATTTCCTGAACACTCCTCAAATCGGCGCCGTTCTCTACCAGATGCGCCGCAAAAGAATGTCTTAACGTATGCGGTGTGATATCCGCCTGGATATCGGCCTTCTTGGCATAATGCTTGATCAACTTCCAGAATCCCTGCCGGCTCATGGGCTGTCCGGAACAGTTGGCAAAAAGCACATCCGAGGATTTATTCTCAAGCATCTCCTCTCTCGTACCGTTCAGATACCTTGTCATGGCACTTTTCGCTGCCGCACCGAAAGGAATGATCCTCTCCTTATTGCGGTCGCGGCATAAGATAAAACTCATCTGCATATTCACATCAGCAACTTTTAGAGTGATCAATTCCGTCACCCGGATTCCGGTCGCATAGAGAAGCTCCAGCATGGCCTTATCACGAATTTCCTTGGGAGAATCCCCGGAAGGCTGCTCCAAAAGGCGTACCACCTCATCAGGGGACATAATCTCCGGCGTTTTCTTTTCGATCTTAGGCGCTTTGAGTTTATCGGAGATATCCTCCGCCACCATACCTTCCTGCACCATAAAGTGGTAAAAAGCTTTCAGGGAAGCAATATTCCTGGATACCGTGGCCGCCGCGAACTTATTATTTTCCAGATATTGTACATAATCGCCCAAATCCTGAGCCGTCACATCCCGCACTTCCTCAATCCCGCGGGATGCCAAAAAATGCTGCACCTTCTGTAAATCCCTCTTATAGGATAACTCCGTGTTGGTGGAGGTGTTCTTCACATTATGTAAATAGGTGATAAATGCACTGATCTCTTTTTCCATGTATTCGGAAATCCTTCCCCTCATGATTCCTTTATGTAAATCAAATTGCCGTCTGCATTACATTATAATCAGATTTTTGGAGAAAAGCAAATGGATTTTTTGCCGATTTTA
>CAYUKT010000148.1:0-6266 GCA_964445285.1 uncultured Bacteroides sp.
AAGAAGTGAATATTGATGTGTTGCGTGAAAATGTACGTACATATCAGGATTTGCAGCGTACCTTGGAGAATGTAAAAATTCGCATTGGCAGATTGGAAAAGATCAATACAATGCATGATCAGGCAGTGGATGGTTTGCGAAAGGACAGACAGTATGAATATTACCTTGCCAGAGTGGAATCTGATCTGATTGGTGAAGATATAAATAGGATGCAATTAGAAATACAGACTGATACTTTCAGGCTGGAGGAGCAGAACAGGCAGATTGCCCTGGTGAGAACAGAGCAGACAGAGAAGCAGCAGATCAGAGATGATTTGCGGGCTGAACTGGCAATGGATAAAGATTTTCTGGCAAAGGATGAACAAGAGAAAAAGCTGCGTTTATTGGAAGGCAAAAAGGAAGAAATGCTGGAAGAACGAGGAATACTCCAAAAAAGTATAGATATGGCGAGGGAGCAGTTGAAAAAACTGTTGGAGGTCAAAGATGTAGATAACTCTGTAAGAATTTATTACGAATATCTTTGCAGGAAAGATAAAGATATCAATCTCACAGGTATGAAAGATACGCTTTTGTATGTGATTACATATAAAAATGAAATGCGGGACAAGATATTTAAAAAGAGGGCGGAAGCATCGGCTGAAGAGGCAAGGGTCAGCAGTCAGAAGCAGGAGTTGGATAGAAAAATAGAACAATTAATGAAGAAAAAGTTATCCTATGCAGAAGATATTGAACGTGTCAGAATGGCTATAAAAGAAGAATTCCAGCGTATTGGAAGGACACCGGAACCACGTATTTTATGTGAGATGTTAGAAATCATGGATGATTCTTGGAGAAACGCAGTAGAGGGTTATTTGAACACACAGAGATTCTACATTTTGGTGGAACCGGAAAATTTTGACATTGCACTGGGAATCTATGACAGACTCCGAAAAGAGAAAAAAGCATATGGGGTTGGACTCATTAATACGCAGAATTTAGATCAGTATGATACAGCACCGGAGGGCACGCTGGCTACAGTTGTAACCTCAAAAAATAAATATGCAAAACGTTATATTAATATGATTTTGGGGAAAGTGCATATGTGTGCACATTACCGAGATCTTAAAAAATATAAAACCTCTATTACAAAAGAGTGTATGAAGTATCAAAACAATGTTGCCAACGCCATAAAGCCGGCTATTTTTGAAACCCCATATATTGGTCAGAACGCACTGAAGGTGCAGTTAGAACAGGCCAGAGAAGAAAGGGAAGAGATTAAAAAACAATTGGGCCTGCTTCACGACAAACTGGGACAGTTGGAATTTGTTCTGAAACCATTGGAAACAGAGCATGATACAGATATTAAGTACAGACTAGATGTCATTGGTGATTTGCGTCATGTTGACCTGGAAATCAATAAATGCAAAGAAAATATTGCCACTTTGGAGAAGAACTCCAATATGATCATGAAACAGATACAACTGTCAGAATTAGAGAAAATATTGGGAGAGTTGGCCGTTGAGCTGGATTCTTTAAACAGATCAGCAGGCAAAACGGAAGAAAGAATCAGCCTTACAAAAGGGGACGTGGCAAAAAAGCAGGTGGAACATGCTGAAAAATCAGTTATTTACGAGGAACTGGGAACGAAAGCCCAAGATGCTCTGTCCATTTGGAAGCAGGAATATGAGAAACAGACGGAGGATAAGTCTTTTTCGCAGTTTCGAGATAATTATCTGAGACGGAGAAAGGCGAATCAGACACTTGTGGATAAAGCTGTAGATTCCATGAAGGAATCAATGGGCGAATATAAAACAGCTCATGATTTTGGGGCACCAGCCACGATGGAAGGTTATACGGATTTTGAAACAGAATATTTGAAGCTAAAGAATTCAGAACTTCTGCAGTATGAAGGGAAAGTAGATGCTGCCAGACAGGCAGCAGAAGAAGAGTTTAGAGAGCAGTTTTTGTCCAAATTGCAGGAAAACATGAAGATGGCGCAGGCTGAGTTCAAGGAACTGAATAAAGCACTTGACGATATTATGTTCAGTAATGAAAAGTACGAATTTCTATATATGCCAAGTAAAAGGTATAGACAATATTATGAAATGATCATGGACGATTTTAATGCCATGCAGGGAGAATCCATTTTCAGTGGGTTGTTCCATGAAAATCACAAGGCAGTAATTGAGGAATTGTTTGAACGATTGGCGCTGGATAATGATAATAATGCCAAGGCTTTAGATGAATTTACGGATTATCGGACCTATATGGATTATGATATCCGCATCATTCATAGTGATGGAAATTATTCTCTATATTCCAAAGTGTGCGAGGAAAAGAGCGGTGGCGAGACGCAGACACCATTTTATGTGACAGTAGCTGCATCTTTTGTTCAGCTTTATAAAAATAATATTGGTGGAGAAGCGATAGGTCTTGTGCTTTTTGATGAGGCCTTTAATAACATGGATGATGAAAGAATCGGCGGCGTTTTGGAATTCCTAAGAAGGCTGCCATTACAGATTCTGATTGCAGCTCCCCCTGATAAAATACAGTATATCAGTCCGTTCGTTGAAGAAACGTTATTGGTAATGACGGACGAAAAAGTAAGCTTTGTGGAGAGGTATATCAATGGTGCCGTATGATCGGAAGGTATTAAATCACCTGTTGGATACATATGAGAATAGTTTGTTGTCTACGGGAAAGAACAAGCGGATGATACAGATAGAATTCCGTTTTACGAAAACGTTAATCCCATCCTATTTTGATGAGAGTTCGGACGAATATGAAAACATTCACGTTTTGATGAAGCTATTGGAAAGCAAAAAGCTGATCCATATCATTTGGAAAGATAATAAGCAAGATTATCTGATTCAGAAAGTCAGACTGATGCCGGATCATATAGAAGAGGTTTATCAATATGTTGGGCGTGAGCCAAAGCGAGGATTGGAAGAAGAAAATATCACTTTGCTTCAGAAATATTTGGACGTGGAAGCACCCATTACAGTGAATTTTGTCAGGTATCTCCTGGAACGGTTACAAAACCATCAGTCAGTTAAAGAGTATATTGCGTTGGAAAACAGAAAGGAAACAGAGAAATTCCTTCAGGCATGTGTATTTGTAGAGAAAAACAGTAAGCCATGCTATATCAGGGAATTTTCTATCATGCATTTCCAGGATTCCAAGTATTTTGAACAGATAGAGAGTCGTATTGCTAAAGTGTTCCGGCAATTTTCGGGTGAATATGCGGAAATGGACACCTTGGAATTGTTAGCGGAATATGGAATTTATAGGACTCCAAATTATGTGTATTTTAAGGGAGATGCCAGGATTTCAATTGGTGAGGAGATAGTAGATTTATCCCTGTTAAAACAGGGGATAGGTATTTCCGGAGAAGATCTTTCAAGAATTCGGTTTTCTGATCTGAGCAGGATAAAGAAAGTGATCACCATAGAAAATCTCACTTCTTTTTTTAGATATTGGGAGGAAGACAGTCTTTTCATATACCTTGGCGGATATCATAACAGGATCCGAAGAGCTTTGTTAAAAATGGTTTATGAAACAATTCCGGATGCTGAGTATTATCATTTTGGAGATATTGATGCGGGAGGATTTTCTGTTCTGTTGGATTTGCGGAAAAAGACGGGGATTCCATTTATGAGTTACCATATGGATTTGGATACGTTGAAGCAATATAGGCAATATGCAAAGGGGTTGACTGAGTCGGATCGAAAGCGATTGGAGAAAATAGGGAAAGTTAACGAGTTTTGTGAAGTAACTGGATTTATGCTGAAAGAAAACATAAAATTGGAACAGGAATGTATTATTTAGGAGTGCTTACAGCTTTTTTCGGTATCAATAGTTTCTGTTAAAATAGGAGAAATCTCAAGAAATGAATAATTTGTACGAATATATCGACCCGCTTACATCACCTTATGAGGCATTCTGCTTTGACAGCGATGAGCATGGACTCCCGATTCCTGCACACTGGCATTATTATGTGGAGATTCTCTACCTTCTGGAGGGAACTGTAAGATTTACCATTGACAATGAGGTGAGAGTCTGCGAAAAAGGTTCGGTGGTCCTGCTTCCGCCCAAATGCGTCCATGCCATCGGTATGGCTGGGAAGACGGAGCGGATACGCTATTATGTTGTAAAATTTGATCCGGCAATTCTTCCGGTCTGCCATACGGACAGCATGAACCTGCGGTCCACCCTGCAGGGTATCAGCACATCCGTGTATCCTTGTTGTTTTTCGCCGGAGCAGATTGCCGCCATGGAGCTTAGACCTCTGTTTGAGGAGATTGTGCGGGAAGATCAGGATAAGGAATATGGCTATGCGATGATCGTTACGGCGGATCTGCGAAATATGATGGGAAAATTTGTCAGGCAGTGGCAGAAGGACGGTTATCCATTTCAGGCACCGGAGATTCACCCGTCCTATGTGCTCAGCTTTGATATGATTTCCGAGTATATTGACCAGCATTATTTTGAGGAGTTGACGGCGCAGAAACTGGCGGCCATGTGTAATATGTCCCACTCCACGTTCTCGATGCATTTCCATCGGCGGTACGGCATGACATGCCGGGCATATATCAATACCACCAGAATTAATGTGGCAGAGAATATGCTCCTTTTCTCCAATCATGATGTGGCATTTATTGCCCAGGAGGTCGGGTATTCCGACTGCAGTTATTTTATACGTTGTTACAAGAAAATCAAGGGAATCACACCCAAACAGGCGAGAAAAGCCGGGAGATAGCGTACAAGGTACGTATCTCCCGGTCTTTCTATGGTATAGGAAATCCTTTCGCTTATTCGAGTCCGCGGAGCGGATCTCGCAATCGAGCTTTGCTCGATTTTTTATCTGTCAGCTGTCTCATAGATGCTTCTGACACGGTATGCGCCGCAAGCGGCTTTGCCGTCCACATCTGTGAAATCGCGGCTGGGCAGGATCCTAAAAGTTCTGCTGCCTGCTTCCATGTCCACAAAGTTATCATCAAGACGAAGAATTCCGTTCTCTGTTTCCACACTGACGGATTTTGCATAATTTTTAGCAGTTACGGTGAGTGTATCGCCGTCTACCGATACCGTCAATTCGGGATCCAGAAACGCATAGTGCTTCGGTGCACAGAATAGGGTTGTTCCCGAAGAAATGGTTTGGCCATCTACGATCAGGATATACTCCAGATGCACCTTAAGCGGATCCTGGTCATTGAAATCCAGATGGGGCAGCCAAGTACCGCCATAGGCAGGTGCTGTTACCGGGAATTCTCCTTCGCGTACGATAGTGGAATCAGGCAGGCGCAGGGCCCATTTCACGGTTCCGGTCACGGGGGTGTCCGTTTCGTTCGCCACATGCAGATCTGCGCTCACATCCACGGGCTGCGGCAAGGTGTTGGCATGGGGCTTCTGGTCAATTTCACCGTGTTCCTCACAGGAGAGCAGCACTGGTGCAAACATCCGCTTCTCCGCATATTGCAGTGCTTTCCAGTTGCCATAATAATCAACGCTTGCCCAGGATGCTACAGGCCAGATGTCGTTCAGCTGCCATACTACGGTTCCCATGCAGGTACCGCGGAAGCGCCGGAAATGTTCCACACCGTAACGGATGGCGTCCGCCTGTAGAAGCTGTGAGCAGTAGAGAAGCTCATCGAAGTTCTTCGGATACAGGTAGGTCTGGGAGATGTAGTTTGTTATTTTGCCGTTTGCGGCGGTGTTTCTCTGGTGCATTTCCATTATGCGGGAGTAGATATTCCGATCCCCTTCCTCTGTGAAGCGGCGGATGGTCTGCAGGGCAGGGAAGGATTGGAAACCAAATTCGGACAGGAAACGGTAATGATGCTTTCTATAGGCGGTGAAAGGCTCATTGCCGTGCCATACTCCCCAATAATGCACATCGCCCACGTTTTCGGCATTACTGTTTTCAAAGTTGCCGCCGGAGCTGGGAGAGGAAGGCCAGTAGAAAGTTACGGGGTCCTCCTCTTTCACAATCCTCGGGATAAGGGACTCATACAGTCGGATATAGTCATAATACTGCTTCTTGGTTTTGGGCCAGGCCAGTACTTCGTACTGGGTCTCCATCTCGTTGTTTCCGCACCAGAGAGCGATACAGGGATGGGAGCGGAGTCTGCGTATATTCTGCCGGATCTCAGAGGCAACGTTGTTCTCGAAAGCCTCATTCAGCTCGTAGGCGGCGCAGGCAAACATGAAGTCATGCCACACGAGAAGGCCCCTCTCATCGCAGATATCGTAGAAAAAGTCGTCCATAAAGTAACCGCCGCCCCAGA
>CAYUKT010000149.1:0-6226 GCA_964445285.1 uncultured Bacteroides sp.
TGTCAATCTGAATCTGCGTATACGGCTGTCTGTGACCATTTTTCTTGTGATAACCGGTCTTTCTCTTATACTTGTAAACAATGACTTTACGAGCCTTGCCCTGATCCATAACGGTTCCGGTTACCGTGGCATTTGCTACATCGCCTGCAACTTTCAGTTCTTTGTCACTTACGGCGATCACCTGGTCGAATGTTACAGTCGTACCCACTTCAACATCGAGTTTCTCAACCCTGATGATATCTCCTTCGGATACCTTATACTGTTTTCCGCCTGTTGCAATGATTGCGTACATATGGCACCTCCTATTCATGAACACGAAGTTCATTTACTCGCTAACTGTGGTGATACCCAAGAATGGGCATACTTTTACCTCGTTATGCGGCATACTCATTAATCATATACATTTTACCCCAGTTTGTCAATCCTAAATTTATCTGCCTTCTAATCTTTTATCCACCTCTGTTTTCAAAACGCGTTCGATTCTTTCGTGTAGATCCTGTGTTTTAAACGGTTTGAGAACATAATCGTTGATCCCGAGTTTGGAACTTTCCACGATCGTCTGCTTTTCACGCTGCGATGTCAGCATGATCACCGGGATTTCCTGACAATTTTCCATTTCCCGAATGTTACGTAATGTCTCGATGCCGTCCAGTGGTGCCATCTGAACATCCAATAAAATCAGATCCGGCGGTGTTTTCTGTTTGAGATACTGCAGAGCGCGTATGCCGGAATTTAGAGCAACTACCTCGTAAGATCCCTTAAATTCCTGCTCAATTGTAGCCAGACTGATACTGTTATCATCAACAGCCAATATTGTCAACTTATTATCCACCTTGTTTTTACTCCTCTCTTTCAACCTGTTCTATCAACTCACGCAGCATTTGTTCCGCCGCATCGTCCTCGTATAATTTGAGCTGCTCTCTGATTTTTTGAAGTTCTGTTTCAATCACAGTTTCCAGCCGGTATTCCAAAAGCGCATCTATAGTATGCGCGCAGTCCTTGGATTGGAAATTTTCAAGACTGCTCAGGGCGGTCTTGATCTCCTGCAGCATATCTGCTTTGGCAATCTCTTTTTCTTTTATCTTTGTTTCCTCTGACTTGCGTTTAGAATCCAGATAAGCCTGAATATGATTCAATTGTTCCTCATATTCTGCCAAAAGCTTGTCGGCGTGGCTGTCAACAAACGTGTAATCTTCTCTTTTTACTGCCTTTTCCTGCTCTCTGGCTATGTTGGAAACCTGCATGGCGCCCACATTGGCGGAAGCGCTTTTTAGAGCGTGGACTTCAATGCCATAAGCTTTATAATCTTTTTCCTCCCATAGTTCTTGTAAAACCTCTAATTTTCTTTTGCCATCCAGACAGTACAGATTCAAAAGTTCGTTATACTCTTCAATGCTGGCAGAAGAATGTTCGGCCACCTCATCTGTGTCAATGCCCTCAATGATAATATCCTGAAACTTCAAGTAGTTGCTGCTGCTCGATTGCAGAGACGCCATCCATCCGCCGCCGGCAATTCGTTTTTCCTCCGGAATCCATCTTAGAAGTACCATGTGCAGAGTCTGTCTGTCAATAGGTTTCGTAAGAAAGTCCTGAAAACCGTTTGCAAAAAAAGTTTCCCGAACACCTTCCATGGCGTTGGCAGTCAGGGCAATAACCACCGGCTGTGTGCCATTTTCTCCGCATTCACTGCGAATATGCTGTACTGCTTCTATACCGTCCATACCGGGCATCATATGATCCATGAAAATGATGTCAAACAAAGTGCCTTTGACAAACTGGATCGCTTCCATGCCGCTTTCTGCTTCCGTTATTTCCAAATCATAGGTTTGGAGCAGGGATCTTGCGACTTTTCTGTTGATCATATTGTCATCTACGACCAGTACTTTACAGTTCTTGGCGGTAAAGGGTTCCAGTGCTTTTTCATGCTGCATCTCCCCTTCCGGGATTTCGGATAAAGGTCTTATGTCCGCGACCTTTTGTATAATGTCCACAATGAACGTGGATCCTTCACCGTATACACTTTCCACCTTTACGGAACCATCCATCAGTTCAGCAAGACGCTTGGTAATGGAAAGGCCGAGACCGGTTCCCTCCACACTCCTGTTCCGTCTGGAGTCAAGCTGTCTGAAATTCTCAAAGATCCTTTCCATGTCTTCTTCCCGGATACCGCAGCCGGTATCTTCCACACGGAAGATCAGTCGTTCTGTATCAGGAACTTCTCCCGGCATACCCGAAACAGAGATTTTGACATGGCCCTTTTTGGTGAACTTAAGTGCATTGTTTAACAGATTGATCAAAATCTGTTTGATCCTGCCATCATCACCCAGATAACGACAGGGAATAGACATATCAAACTCACTCATCAGCATAAGTCCATGCTGGGAAGCGACAATATCCATCATATTCAGCACTTCATTGACCAGAGACTTTATATGATATTCCGATAATACCAGCTCCATCTTGCCGGCCTCCACCTTGGACAGGTCGAGAATATCGTTGATCAAAGCCAGCAGATTGCGGGAGGAGGACTTGATGTCACAGGCATAGCCATATACTTTACGACCTCTGCTCTCCTCCATGATAATATCACTCAATCCGACAATGGCGTTCATGGGTGTCCGGATCTCATGGGACATATTGGCAAGGAATGCACTCTTGGCAATGTTGGCCTGTTCCGCCTGCTCACGCACAAGTTTGATCTCTTCGATATAATTTCTTGTTTCTGTGATGTCCAGGATCAGAATCACATATCCTTTTTGGTCACTATACTGATCCAGAATCTGTTTGACATGGCTTTGATAAAAACGGTTATTCAGACAAAATTCCCCATTCATATCCTCACCGAGAATATCTTGCGGGAATCCTTCCAGTTCCTCGATATGTTTTCCAACTGCCCGTGTGTTCAGATCTTGAAATATATTGGCTGCCGCGGGATTATAGCTGATAATTCGTCTATGGTGGTCTATCGCGATAACGCCGTCACTCATACTGTCAAGCAGAATACCGGATGCCAGGCTGCTGAAATCATATACCTTCCTTCTCCAGATCAAAATGACCACACTTGAGAGGATAAGCCCCAGTGCAACAGGGGTAGGATCATATACGCTGGTCAGTTTCATAATATAAGAGAACAATACTACCACGGGTATCAAAGAAAGGAACAAGATCAGTCTGTACTTTCTATCCTCGGCATAATCCGGCGCCTGAATACTGACACGGATCAGAGCATACATTGTGAGGGTATAGGGGATGATCGTACCGCAGGACATAAAAAGCCAGTAACCGGGTCCATACGACAGACTCAGATATCCGTGGCCTTCTGCAGTATACAGCCAGTCTACCTGTCGATAATAAATTCTATGTAGATCACAGGTAAAAACGAGCGCCAGGATCAAAAAATCCATTACTTTTAAAAAATTTAGGAGTTTTACCGGCGTCTTCCCAAAACAGTAGCTGTACATAAAATGACAGTATGTAATGGGAACCAAAAGGGATCCGAGATACTGAATCTTGACAGACACCAGAGCGGCTTCTACCGTGGGTGATGTCAATTCCAACAGATAACCGGCGTTTTGAATCAGACAACCAATCAAAAAAAACATCATCAGCTTCTGCTCACGGGAACCATCTCCTCCCAGCAGGAGAAATAATGCAAATACAATAACACCGATAGCAAAAATGCTAAGTCCTATAAAAATAATATCCATCGCTTGGATCACCACTCAAAATATATTCTGGTCTTTTCAAACACACTTACACATATCATATCAGTTAATGCGTTCACTGTCTATATAAAACAGCAAATTTAAATTTCTGAAAATTCGATTTTTATCTTCACAAAACACTGAAATTTTAATGAGGTCAGCCCAGATTTCAGCTTTTAAGGTCGAATGGTCAGCAAAGCATCAAATTCCTCATCGTTATAATAGAAAAATAACAAAATCCCTAGAAGCGCTACCCCGATGGTGATATAAATATCCGCCACATTGAATTTAGGAAAGTTAATGGGTACAAAATAAATAAAATCTACCACATACTGATTGGATATCCGATCGATCAGATTGCCAACGGCGCCGCTGACAATAAAAAGCAGGCAGATCCTCATACCGTTAAAACGTTTCTCATCAGGAAGCGTCATAAATTTCCAGATGATGACAAAGATTACAATACTGGTCAGAAGAATTAAAAAAACCTGTCTGCCGGCAAAGGAACTGAAAGCTGCTCCGGTATTTTCCAGATAACTGAATTCCAGGATCTTGTCGATGATGACAAAACTGTCCTGACCTTTCAGGTGTGTGACAGCCAGTTGTTTGGTGTACTGGTCAAAGCAGAGCAGGATAAATAAAGCAGGCAGTGCTACTATATTTCTGATCATATTTTGGCGAGAAAAACTTTTCATGAAAAGATATTTCCTTTCTATTCTGTCATGAACGTCCTTACTGTCATATTTCAAAAATCAAATAATTGTAAAGAAATATGCGGCAATCTGTGCCCTGGAACTAAATTCCTCGGTCTCGAGAAGCTCCCGGACTTCCTCTTTGGTATAGAACTTGGCATCAATCTGTTCGTTTTCCGAAGTATGATCCTCAAAGCTGCCCTCCACATCCACAAAGACAATCTGTGTCTTGACATCGGAAAAAGCCACCGCAGCAAAGGATGGCGGCAGGATACAGCGAATCCTGCGGACAGACAGACCCGTCTCCTCATACAGTTCCCGCTGTATACATTCTTCCAAAGATTCGCCCTCTTCTATCATGCCTGCGCACAGATTATAGATCAGGCGGTTGACACCCATGCGGAACTCCCGCAGAAGAAGCATTTTATCTTCATAGTAGGCCACGATGGAGACGCCGCTCATCTTCTGCCCGATCATATCAGGCCCTGCTATTTCGTTGCGGCTGACGATCTCATATTTTTTCTCACGCCCAGCCTTATTCCGATAGGTCAGTTCGTAGTTCTTCAGATATTTACCGTCCTTGACTTTTTCCATTTTCAAAAGTTCCATGTCAGTTATCCTTTCTCATCTGCTCTGTAAAGCTGGAATCCACTTTTTTACGGGTCAGTTCCATCAACCCCAGTCCCGTCATATCCACCACGTTTGCCGTCACGGGATCTTGCCGTAAAAGTTTCTTCATATATTCCATAAGCTGTATCTGATGGTCTTTTTGGTTCAAATTGATAAAATCTATTAAGATCATGCCGGAAAGATTTCTGGCGCGCAACTGCAGGGCGATCATTTCTGCCGCTTCCCGGTTGATCTTCATGAAAGTTTCTTCTGTGTTTTTGCCGGTCTCACATTTGCCGGTATTGACATCAACGGAAATCAGGGCTTCCGTGGGTTCAATGACCAGATACCCGCCGGATTTTAACCAGACCTTTTTATCCAGCAGTTCTTTAATACGCATCTCCACGGAATAGAGTTTGTAGAGTGGGAGCCTATTGTCTTCATATAGGCGGATCGGGATATCTGTGTCCTTGAAAAACTCCTGCAAAGTCTCATATACGTCAGGCAGATCTGTGACTATCTCATCGTACTCTGTCCGGTAGGCATTCTGGATGAAGGTGATATAATCAGGCTGACTGCGGTACAAACAGCTGTAACAAGTGCGTTTGTCTGCTATGGCAAGAATATGGGCCAGCGCTGCAGCCAATTCCTCTGCTTCATCAACCAGCGGAGCATCCTCGGTCAGGATACCGGCATTGGTGCGCACGATCACCCGATAGTGTTCAGAGAGTCTTTGCAGGGTCTCCTGACTGCGGAATCTGTTCTGCAGTTTTTTCGTTAACTTGGAAGATACCTGGACGGGGTTCTTTCCACAATCCTGTATGCCGACCACCGCATAACGTCCGGCCAGGGATATCTTGGTCGTTACGCCTGCAAGCTTTGTTTTCATGGGTTCCTTGGTGACTTGTACCAATATTTCATCACCGACTTTCAGGGTACCGTCCGGCTTACGGTTTACTACCAAGGCGCTGGCCGCATCAGCCATAGAAAGAAAGGTCAGATAGTTGTCCCCTAAATCTATAAATGCGGCATTGATGTTCCGGGAAATATTTTGAACTTTGCCGATATAGATATCTCCTATTGTGACAGCCTGATCGTGCCGGGCGCGGACGGAAAGGATTTGATTGCCGTTTAGCAGAAGGCTTAAAAGTTTGTCATGTAATTTTAGGATAAGGATCTTGCTGTCTTTATACATTTTATAAGGCCCCTTACATAAGCGGT
>CAYUKT010000150.1:0-5322 GCA_964445285.1 uncultured Bacteroides sp.
TACGTTTTGAACGGAGCGAAAGCGCGTCTGCGTTGATTATGCTATTTGTGCAAATTCAACATACTTGACAGAGTTTCGCAATTACCTACTTACTTCACCGTGATACACAAAGAGGGGGAAAACTCCCCCTCTCATAATGCTCCGTCCGCTTTTACTTTCCGGAGAGATATTCTGTCTGCGCCTGCTGCATCTTCTGATTCGCATCCTGCGGGGTCATCGTCAGACCAAATACTTCCTGATTACCGTCCAGGTGTGCGTTGGCAACTGCCGGATTCAGATACTGGTCATACCAAAGCTGTACGGCAGACGCCTTGTTTGCCGCATCAATAATGGACTTAGAAACCGGATCCGTAATCAAATCTTCAACCCCCTTTACCGGCGGGATCAGGCTTGCGCTTACCATATACTCGATAGTCTCATCGCTGGAAAGATAGGTCGCAAATTCGAAAGCTGCATCCAGTTTATCGCCTGTGCAGTTGAAGGATACAAACTGGTCTCCCATAGTACCACAGAGAATGGATGCATCCGCACTGGAACCGTCTACTGCCGGGAAGGAGAACCAATCAACCTTGCTGTAAAAATCACTGCCTGCGTCCTCACTGTCTGTCTTAAAGGACGCCGTATTCCAGGAACCTGTCAGATACATAGCCGCTTCCTCTGTATAGAAGAAGGATTTGGCCTGGCCGTCATCCTCACTCATGGAATTGAATCCTTCCGGGAAATATCCCTTGTTGACCCATTCCTGAATCTTCTCACCTGCATATACGAAACACTCATCTTCAAAAGAGCCTTCTCCCGCGGATGCTTTCTGGAACGGCTCCAAGCCGCCCTTTCTTGCTGCCAGGCACTGGAAATACATGGATCCTGTCCACTTCGGGCCGTTAGCCAGTGTAAAGGGAATGATACCGTTTGCCAGGAAAGTGTCACATGCCTCTTCCAGTTCGGACACTGTTGTGGGTACGCTCACACCGCACTTTGCAAAGAGGTCTTTGTTATAATAAATACCGGCGATGGAAATATTCTTGACCGGAATCGCATAAATCTTACCGTTATAACTTGCCTGCTCAATCGAACCTTCCATAAAACGATCCTTTAAACCGTATTTCTCGTACAGATCATCCAAGGGCTGTGCATAGCCGGAATCAATATATTCGTTCATCGGACCGCCGGACCATGTGGTATACATATCAGGACATTCTCCCGAACTCATAGCGATCACCAGTTTCTCCTTGTACTTGTCATTCTGGGTGGGGATATTCTCGATGGTGTAACCGCTCTGGGACTTCTCCTCAAACTGACGGATCGCCATCTCATAAGTTTCCTTATCCGCTCCCTCGGTTCCTACATTCCAGAAAGTGATGACCTTATCACCGGAATCAGCACTGCTTTCCGCTGTCTGTGCCGTACTGCCGCCATCAGCCGCCGCTCCCGTATCCGCCGAAGCCGGATTCGATGCGGTCTCACCGCTTCCGCCGCATCCTGCCATGGAAAGGCACATGCAGACTGTCAAACCTACTGCCATAAGAGATCTCATTCTTTTTTTCATACTTTTCTCTCCCTTTCTTATATTTACTCTACAATCTATAAGAGTCTCTGAACTTTATATGGTTATGATAACAAACCTGCTTTTCCCAATCCATTTAATAATCTGTCACGATTCTATAAAAATCTTACCTAGATTGAGCGAAGCTCGATCGCGAGATCTGCTTCGCAGCCTCGGATCAGCGTAATAACTTTCCCGTCACGTAAAAGGGAGCAGGAAATCCGTTTATGCCGCATCCCCTGCTTCCTGTCTGTGGTTGATCCTGTTTATTTTCTATAGCGTGCACATATTATAATGCACACATGATTCATTTATGACGTATTTGTCATATTATGGGTTATCCCCACACTTTAATCCTATTTACACCCTGGGTCAATCCTGCCAAAGGACCTGCCAGCACATGTCCGTCCCACTTCTTTCCAAGGTAATCCGTATCAAATACAATCTCTTCCCCAAGCGGTGTCTCATATGCTCCCTCCGTGATGCGGGTCATCCCAAAGTCGGCAGAATGAAGGACTTCTCCCCATTCCTCTAACATGCACTCCGACACCGTCATCTGCAGCCAGGTTCCGTCCTCCTCCTGCAAAATCTCTACCTGCGGATCATCTTCCGCCATCCGGTACTCTGCTTCCCGTTCAAAGTTCTTCGCCCCCTTGAGATAACAGTTCTGGTTGATGTACACCGGCTGTTTTACCAGCAGATACATCTCCAGATCCCCATTCCCCTGGGCCAGTACCTCATCGATATATTCTTCCAGGGATACCGTACTGCCCTGATAGCCTTCTGTTCCATAGGTGGACTGTTCCGTATAAGTCTGTGCCCCGCCAAGGAAAATATTTCGGTACAGCCTGTCATCGCCGCCGTACACCACCGTACTGCCCGCAACCTCCGTGGTATGCGGATAATGGTAAGGGGTGGATCTGTCGGGCACCGGCTCCCGCCGCATCGTGCCACAGCAAAGGTTATGGACATATGCACCGCCCTGGGCAATATTATCAAAGTTATAATCCGAAGCAAAGATATTATGATCCACAATATAAGGACCATGCGTTACCTCGATCATCAGATCCCTGTCATTGCTGTAATACAGGTTGCTGCTCACCCGGGCGCCCTGCGCCTGCCAGTCCAGCCACGTCCCCAGTGTACTGTTGTGGATATTATTGTGGTGAATCTGCACATCAATGGCCGCGTGTAGCTTGATACCCGCAATCTCATATCCGAAAAACTCATGTTTCACCGCAATATTATAGATATGGTTCCCGTAAATCTGACTGAACACACATCCCATATGCCCCACGATGCCATTCTGTCCGCAGTCATAGATCACATTATACCTGATAATATGGGAACCGATAGTCTCCTTACTCCATCCGATATGCCGGGCCCTGAAAACGGCCTCCATCTGATACTGGTAGCCCGGCTTCCTGTGCGTTCTCGTGCAAAGGTTGTGCCCCGTGGACTCTTCCTTACCGATACTGATTCCGCTGCATTTGGCATCATGAATGATGTTGTTCTCGATAATCCATCCTTTACTCCAATTGACACCCAGAAGTCCCGGCTGGTCTGCTGTCGGCGGTGTCCAGGGGCAGGCCGCCTGCGCCATCTCAAAACCAGAAACCGTAATATAGTTCCTGCCGGTCTTGACCGGATAGAAGCAGCACTTGCGCACGTTAATCTCCACCAGCTCCTGATTGGGATCCGCCCCCTGGAAATTGGCATAGATCGTGGTATTCTCCTCATCCGTCTCACAGCACCACTGGTACACGGAATCTTCCGGATGAAGCAGCGGTTCCGCATGGTTCGTCCAGGGCGGATTGACGCCCTCCGTGCGCATCACCGGATGCTTCACGTCTTCCAGTGTCTCCGCCTCATAGAACGACTTCCCGTTCAGATAAACTTCACCCGGATGCAGAAGATCGCCTTCCGGCGCCACGAACCAGTCTCCGCCCAGAATCTCTTTATATGGGTTATAATCCCCAAACATACTGTTGGATAAGACTACTTTCCAGACTGTGCCTTCCACATTCTCCCAGCCTGTAATCTTCTCCGAACCTTTAATGATCACTTTCTCGCCGTCTGCCGCACGGTATACGATCCGCTCAAACTCGCTGCTGCCGCCGTTCTCCGGTTTCACCCACTCGCGATACTCACCGGCATGTACGATCACCGTATCGCCCGGCATGGCAACGGCCGCTGCCCTGGAAATTGTCCGAAAGGGCGCTTTTTCACTTCCTTCGTTTCTGTCACATCCCGTGACAGCTACATGATATTCTCTCTTCATCGCTTTCCCTCACTTTTCATTGCTTATGTCTCATTGTCCCAAGGCGCATCCGCCTGACGAACCACCTATCGATTCCGCCTCTATGCACCTTCTATCGATTTCCTACAGTATATCCCATATGGGCAAGAGGTCACAAGAAGATTATTGAGGGATTTATCTACAAAAAAGTGTTCCGGTGCAGATTACAAGATCACTCTGCCGGCAGGCCTTCTACATAACATCCGTTATCGCTTCTTTCATGCTCTTCACATATGCCTTCACATACGCGGGGGCCTCTTTCCCATACTTCTCGATCAATTTTATGATCGCTGAACCCACAATGGCGCCGTCCGCTATGCCGGCCATCCTTGCCGCCTGCTCCGGTGTGGAAATGCCAAAACCAATAGCACAGGGGATATCCGTATTCCTTCTTACCACTTCCACAATAGATTCCAAGTCCGTCTTGATCTCGCTTCTGGTTCCGGTCACTCCCAGGCTTGATACAATATATAAGAACCCTTCCGCTTCTTTAGCAATCATGGCGATACGATTCTCCGATGTGGGCGCTACCAGAGAGATCAGATCCACACCGTAGGTGTGACAAAGCGTCAGGAACTCTTCCTTTTCTTCATAAGGCAGATCCGGCAGGATGATTCCGTCTATCCCGATTTCCTGACAGATAGAAAAGAAGCGCTCTGCCCCATAGGAAAATACCACATTGGCATAAGTCATAAACACCATCGGCACGTCTACATCCCGCCGCAGATTTCTGACCAGTTCAAAAATCTTATCCGTTGTCACACCGCCCGTCAAAGCCCGCAGGTTCGCTCCCTGAATCACAGACCCTTCAGCGGTTGGATCTGAAAAGGGAATCCCCAGTTCGATCAAATCCGCGCCTCCTGCCACAGGCGGCCGTGGTCTCCAGATCCGGATCACCGCAAGTAATGAAAGCAATAAATGCCTTTTGACCGGCAAAAGCTTTTCTTATCCTAGTCATGAATATCCTCCCCTCTGTAGCGCGCGATCGCCGCGCAGTCTTTGTCTCCCCTGCCGGATATCGTGATCACAATAATCTGGTCTCTTCTCATAACAGGTGCTATTTTTCTGGCATAGGCTATGGCATTGGAACCGCCGCCCACACAGGCAATCACCGCATCCGGAAGCCGTCCTTCCTTCTCCATAAGCTGTGCCTTGATCTCGCGTGAAATGACTGCCTGAAAATCCCGCACAATCGTGGGAAACGGATGGGGACCCATCACCGAACCGAGACAGTAGTGGGTATCCGCAATCCGCGAGGTCCACTCCCGCATCGCCTCGGACACGGCATCCTTCAGGGTGGCTGTGCCTGTCTTTACCGGGACCACCTCCGCCCCCAAAAGGCGCATCCGGTAGACATTGAGCGCCTGTCTGACTGTGTCCTCCTCGCCCATAAAGACCACGCACTCCATGCCCATCAGCGCAGCCGCGGTGGCGGAGGCGACACCGTGCTGGCCCGCCCCCGTCTCCGCGATCAGGCGTG
>CAYUKT010000150.1:5332-6175 GCA_964445285.1 uncultured Bacteroides sp.
CACGTTGTTGATCTTGTGCGCGCCCGTATGATTCAAATCCTCTCTCTTGAGATAAATTTTCGCGCCGCCCAGATCCTCCGTCATCTTTTTCGCATAGTAAAGCCGGGAGGGTCTGCCCGCGTAATCGTTAAAAAGCGCCGTAAGCTCCCTGTTAAAGTCCGGATCGTCCTTAAAGTGATTGTACGCCTCCTCCAGCTCAATCACCGCATTCATCAACGTCTCCGGAATATACTGTCCGCCGTGGATTCCGAAACGCCCGTTTTGATTTGTCATAGTTGTCTTTTTACCTCCGTTTTGTCTTTTCTATCCACAGTTCACCCATATTTTCTCTTATTCCCAAAAACCAAGTCAACTGCTCCTACCGTCACGCATGCTCATTTTTACAAGCCGCCGTTCTGCCCTCAAACATCTCATCTCTTTCCTTAATTAATAACATATGCAATTCAAGAAAACCTGAAAAGGGTTCAAATTACATACTGCACCGTACACTCGCAGCGAACGCCTGCATCTTCCCCGCATCCTTCAGTCCCTCCGTCTCGATACCGGAGCTGACATCCACCGCATAGGGCCGCCACCGCCTCACAGCCTCCCCCACGTTGGAAGCGTCCAGCCCACCCGCCAGAAAATAGGGGCGGTTCATCCCCGAAAGAAGCGCCCTGTCAAAAGCCATGCCCGTACCGCCCTCTCCCGCGTCCAAAAGCACAAAATCCGCAGAGCTTTTGCATGCTTTCTCAATATCCTCCCCGTTACTAACAGAAAAAGCTTTTATCATCGGCTTCTCCGTCAACTCCCGCAGTCTCCCGATATATGCCTCGTCCTCTTTCCCGTGAAGCTGCGCCAGAT
>CAYUKT010000151.1:0-6161 GCA_964445285.1 uncultured Bacteroides sp.
GCCGTTTGACCGTGGATGGGGAAGTGAAATTTGCCTGCGTGGACGGTCCGGAATTTGACGGCCATAAAGTAGATTTTGATCAGGCGATGAAACGCCAGCAGATGTATAAGACACGGGAAGGCAGGGCATTTTTAAAAGCCAAAGAGGGAGACACCCATCACGGCGGATGCGGAAACTGCGGAGGGAAGGAAGAATGACAACAGATGTGTTAAAGAAAGTACCGGTACGCGAACAGGATGCGAAGGTACGGGCAACGAATTTTGAGGAAGTATGTCTTGGTTATGATAAAGAAGAGGCGATGTGTGAGGCCGCACGTTGTATCAACTGTAAGAATGCCCAGTGTATCAAGGGCTGTCCGGTGGCCATTGACATTCCGGGATTTATCGAGAAAGTGAAAGAAGGCGATATCGCCGCGGCATATCAGGTGATCAGCGAGGCGTCTGCCCTGCCGGCAGTCTGCGGGCGTGTATGTCCCCAGGAGAGCCAGTGTGAGGGCAAGTGTATCCGCGGCATTAAGGGAGAACCAATTTCTATCGGTAAATTAGAGCGTTTCGTGGCGGACTGGGCCAGAGAGAACAATATCAAGCCGGAAGGCGCTAAAGAGAAGAAAGATAAACGGGTAGCCGTGATCGGATCCGGGCCGGCAGGATTGACCTGTGCGGGTGACCTGGCCAAGATGGGGTATGAGGTGACAATTTTTGAGGCCCTTCATGAGCCCGGCGGCGTGCTGGTATACGGGATTCCGGAATTCCGTCTCCCAAAACAGGATGTGGTAGCCAAAGAAATCGAAAATGTGAAAGCGCTGGGTGTGAAGATTGAGACCAACGTGGTAGTGGGGAAATCTGTCACCATAGATGAACTTCTGGAGGAAGAAGGATTTGACGCGGTATTCATCGGTTCCGGTGCAGGTCTTCCTAAATTCATGGGGATTCCGGGAGAACAGGCGCTGGGTGTATTCTCCGCCAATGAGTATCTGACCAGAAGCAATCTGATGAAAGCCTTTGATGAGGAGTCCAATACACCGATCATGCACGGCAAGAAGGTAGCCGTGGTAGGCGGCGGTAATGTGGCCATGGATGCAGCCAGAACGGCGCTTCGTCTGGGGGCGGAGGTGCATATCGTATATCGCAGGAGTGAGGAAGAACTTCCCGCCCGTGTGGAGGAAGTGCATCACGCGAAGGAAGAGGGGATTATTTTTGATCTGCTTACCAACCCCACAGAGATTCTGGAAGACGAGAACGGCTGGGTATCCGGCATGAAATGTGTGCGGATGGAGCTGGGTGAGCCGGATGCGTCCGGCAGACGGCGCCCGGTGGTGATAGAGGGTTCCGAATTTGTGATGGAAGTGGACACTGTCATCATGTCTCTGGGGACATCCCCCAATCCGCTGATCTCTTCCACGACAAAGGGGCTTGAAGTCAATAAGTATAAATGTATTGTGGCGGAGGAAGATTTTGGCAGGACCACCAAGGAAGGCGTTTATGCAGGCGGTGATGCGGTGACCGGTGCGGCGACCGTAATCCTGGCCATGGGTGCCGGTAAGGCGGCGGCGAAAGGTATCGATACTTACCTTTCCGGGAGATAAATGAATCATGTATAAAATCGAGCGCGCTGGCGCTCGATTTTTAAATAAGAAAATCTTAATAATTTATATGGGCCTTCTTTAAGGATTATCTTATATGATAGAAGACAGGCCGGGATATTGTCTGAAATGGCAGACATTGCAAAACAGTATTTATAGGATTTGCTGCGGCAGGAATCTGGAAGGGGATGTGAGGCTATGAATCTGATGGAGAGAAAGACTAATAAGGATAATAAGGAAAAGGAAAGGCGGGAGGATATCCCTTCCCGGAAAGAGGATGATCTGGAGATGATGGATTTGAATGCGCCGGAGGACGAAGAGGATGAAGAACGGGGCGGCTTGCAGGATTTCCTGCAAAAACCCTATATGACGGCAGTGCTTATGGGAATTATCGTAGTCCTTCTCATCTGTATTTTTGTGCTCTTGGTAATCAAACCTTCCAGAGAAACGGCGAAACAGACTGACGCGGAGACAGATTTACAGCAGAGCATTACGGAATATGCAAAAGAACAGAAAGATAAGGAAAAGGATTCCGACAGCGATATGTCCACGGATGTCATTGTGGTGACGCCGCCGGCACAGGAACCATCCGCGGAGGAGGAACCGGAAGAAGAGGAAGAGGAGGAGATGGTAACGACTAAGACCCCAGAGTCGGCAGACAAGGATAAAACCGCTGTGGTAGTCGATGTTGAGGATGAAAATGATGAGTCTTACACCAAAGAATTCATATTAAATGAGGCCCTGCCTTATTTTGCGGATAACAAACAGGATGCCATCTGGGATCTTGCCCATCTGAAACGTTATGTCAAATTATCCAAGGAACTGGAGGGAAGCAGCCAGTTCTACTACAAGGGTGATGTAGACAGCGATGGACGGCCGAACGGGAAAGGTCTGGCGATCTATGAGAAAAACAGCTACTATTATGGAGATTGGAGCCATGGTGTCAGGAGCGGCAACGGCAGCTGGTTCAGATTTTATATCGGACAGCGGAATAAGACCAATGCCATGGGCAAATATATGGCACACAGCTATAGCGGTGAATGGGCCAATGATCTGCCAAACGGTGAGGGTGCGGAGCATTTTGAGGTGGATATTTCCAAGTTAGAGGGCAATACGAGAATCCTGCAGAACGTGGTAGGCAATTTTACCGATGGACTTTATGACGGAGATATGTATGCCAATACAGTTGACTATATCGGCACTGTGGAAGAGTGGAACGGTGTTGCACAAAAAGGAGTATTTACGCTTTGGCGGGATATGAGTGCGATCGGTGAGTGTTCCGTATGGCAGAATCGGGATGACAAATCCCTTTGTATGGATATTGATAAGTCGGAAAACAAGAACCAGGGCCTGAGAGAATTACTAAAATAGGATAGATATGGTTGCATTTCGTATAAAATGATTATAAAATAGAACCGTACAATTTATTTTTTGGACAAGTTTTCCAATTCATGAGATAAGGAGGGTACGGTTATGCCCTGGTGTCCGGTGTGTAAGAATGAGTATCGGGAAGGAATTGAATTCTGTGCGGAGTGCAAGGTTCCCCTGGTGGAAAGTCTGGAAGAGGAGAATTATCAGCCCTTTATCTTCGGGGAACAGGAGAAGATGATACGTCTGCAGGAATTTTTGGATTATGGAGATCCCAAAATAAAGACAAAACTTACACGGGACGAGGAGGAAGGGGTATACCGGCTTGCCGTCCTTGATCGTGACAGAAAAAATGCCGTAAAGGCCGCTCAGGTTTTTCTGATGCAGGAGGCACAGGAGACGGAAGAGACAGATACCGTTGATATGGAGGAGGAAGAGGAAACAAGATCGGGTTCCAGTCATTATTATCAGAACAGTGCCGCCAGGGCAGAGGACAATAAGTCTTCCGCCTACACACTTCTGGTTGTGGGCGGAGTTGGTTTTATTGCCGTTCTTTTGATCTTTTTCAATATGACACCGCTGTATCGTAACGGCGGGATTACCAAATACATGGTGTGCGGTATCATGGGCGCCATGTTCATCCTGTTTATCATCTTTGGGATTCTGTCCATGCGTAATTCCAAGATCCTGTTCAGTAAGGCCAAGACAGAAAATTCCCTGCTGGCGGAGATGACAAGATGGTGTGAGGAAAATCTGAACGCCGAGGAACTGGATCAGGAACTTTTCCAGGAAGAAATGCCGGAAGAACAGAAATATTTTCTTCGGGCTGAAAAGATGAAGACCCTGATCAATGACAAGTTCATGAATCTGGACGAAGCATTTGTGGAGCATTTTGTGGACGAATATTATCAGAAATTATACGAGGGCAAATGAAGATTACAATCATCACAGTGGGGCGTTTGAAAGAAAGATTCTACCGGGAAGCGGCGGCAGAGTATGAAAAACGGCTGGGCCGGTATTGTAAACTGGAGATTTTGCAGGTGGAGGATGAAAAGACACCGGATAAGGCATCGGAGACAGAGGAAAACCTGATCCGGAAGAAAGAAGCGGACAGGATATTGAAACTGCTGAAGGAAGATGCCTGTGTAGTAACTTTGGAGATCACAGGTAAGATGTATGATTCAGAAGGGTTTGCACATATCATAGAACAGAAGCAGACTTCCGGCATCAGTCATATACAGTTTGTGATCGGCGGTTCCCTCGGCCTTCATGAAGCAGTATGTAAAAAGGCTGACCTGGCGGTCAGCTTTTCTAAAATGACTTTCCCGCACCAGCTGATGCGGGTTGTTTTGTTGGAACAGATCTATCGGGCTTACCGGATCATTCAGGGAGAGCCTTATCACAAGTAGTAGGGAGAGAAAGCTATGAGAATGTATGATCTTATCATAAAAAAAAGAAACGGCGGGACATTGACGGAGGCGGAGATCGACTATATGATCTTAGAATATACGGCCGGCCGGATTCCGGATTACCAGATGTCCGCTATGATGATGGCCATTTATTTTCAGGGAATGAGCGAGGCGGAGACAGTGGCTCTCACCATGGCGATGGCCCACAGCGGGGACATGATGGATCTGCACGAAATTACCGGTGTTAAGGTGGATAAACATTCTACCGGCGGTGTGGGAGACAAGACATCCATTGCCCTGACACCGATGGTGGCGGCCTGCGGCGTAAAGATTGCCAAGATGAGCGGCAGAGGACTGGGGCATACCGGCGGCACCATCGACAAACTGGAGAGCTTTGAAGGATTTTCCACTGGAATTACGGCCGGGCATTTTCTGAGGCAGGTCAATGAGATCGGCATCTCCATTATGGGACAGACGCTGGATATTGCGCCGGCAGATAAGAAACTGTATGCCCTGCGGGATGTGACCGCTACGGTGGATAATATGTCCTTGATCGCCAGTTCCATCATGAGTAAGAAACTGGCTTCCGGGGCGGATGCCATCGTTTTGGACGTGAAGACCGGCAGCGGTGCCTTCATGAAAGAGGAGGCGGACGCCTTTGCACTGGCAAAGGAGATGGTATCTATTGGAAACAGGGCCGGCCGGAAGACGATCGCTGTGGTATCGGATATGGATCAGCCTCTGGGCTGTGCGGTCGGCAATGCGCTGGAGGTGCAGGAGGCCATAGATACCCTGAAAGGAGAAGGGCCGGCGGACTTTACTGAACTTTGTATGACGCTGGGCAGCTATATGTTGATTGCAGGCGGCAGGGCTAAAGATGAACAGAAGGCCAGGGCGATGCTCACAGAAGTGATCTCAGATGGCAGTGCCCTAAACAAATTAGAGCAGTTTGTGCAGGCCCAGGGCGGCAATCCGGCGGCAGTCCGGAATCCATCCCTTCTGCCAAAGACAGCCATCGTGGAGGAGATTCCTGCCCCCTGTTCCGGTTATGTGGAGAAGATAGACTGTGAGGAGATCGGCATTTGTTCCCTGATTCTGGGCGGCGGCCGGGAGACCAAAGAGAGTGTGATCGATCTGTCGGTAGGGCTTATTCTGCACAAGAAAGTGGGGGACTATGTGGAGGCGGGACAGCCCCTGGCGGCAATTCATGCCAATGACCGGCAGAAACTTGTGACGGCAAAAGAACGTTTCTTAAAAGCCTATCATATGACGGAGAAAAAGGTAAACAGGAAACCTTTGATCAGGGGACAGGTGACAGAGTAACACGGGCCTTTGCTTATCTGAGTCCTCAAAGTAACTTACTTTTTGACATGAAACCAGGGACCGTAACATATATTGTACCATGAAAAGAAATCATAGACGGCCACCTTTTAAAACACTATCCGATTCCAGGGAACTGATCGTGGAATCATTAAAACTCCCCAAGGATACGATGCTTGGGGCTGCTATTGTCACTATTACGGGGAACCGGGAGGCTTTTATTGAAAATTATAAGGGGATTCTGGAATATACTACGGAGTCTATTGTCCTGCAGGGCAAAAATTGTAAGATATGCTTTGAAGGAAGAAAGCTTTCCATAGATTATTATACCAATGAGGACATGAAAATAAGCGGCATGATCGATGCGGTGAGATATTTTTAAATGGAGGGTGTCATGCTTCATTGGATACAGTATATCAGGGGTTATGTGACCATCAAAGTGTGGGGGTATTCTGCCGAACGGCTTTTGAATCTTTGCGGGA
>CAYUKT010000152.1:0-6158 GCA_964445285.1 uncultured Bacteroides sp.
AGAGCACCTGACTTTTAATCAGGTTGTCGGGGGTTCGAATCCCCCGTGCTTCACTGAACGGGAGAGAAAAAAGTAAATGGGGGATTCGAACCCCGTTTGATATCCCCGTGCTTTATTAAAAGGCAGCTACAAACTTTGTAAGTAAAAGAAGTTTGCAGCTATTTTTATTATGAAAAACAGTATGGCTGCAAAGCCTGTTTTTTTTTCTGTTGGGAGGAGGAGACTATGGAGCAGACAAAAGAGAATAAAATGGGTACTATGCCTGTTAATAAACTATTGATCAGCATGTCCCTGCCCATGATGGTGTCTATGCTGGTGCAGGCACTTTATAATGTGGTAGACTCTATCTTTGTGTCACGCATCAATGAGAATGCATTGACAGCGGTATCCCTGGCATTTCCCATCCAGACATTAATGATCGCTGTGGCAGGCGGCACCTGTGTGGGCATCAATGCGGTGCTGTCTAAAGCGCTTGGTGAGAAACAGCAGAAAAAGGCCAATGATACGGCTGTAAACGGTATTGTACTGATGGCGATAAGTTATATTCTCTTCCTGCTGGTGGGGCTGTTTGGAACCAGGGCTTTTTACCTAAGTCAGACGAAGGATGTACAGATTGTTCAGTATGGTGTGGAGTATCTGAGCATTGCATGCAGTTGTTCTATTGGACTGTTTGCCCAGTTTACTTTTGAGCGTCTTTTGCAGTCTACTGGCAGGACTTTCTATATCATGATCACTCAGGGGACTGGCGCTGTCATCAATATCATACTGGATCCCATCTTTATCTTCGGGCTGTTAGGTATGCCTCGGATGGGTGTTGCGGGCGCGGCGGTGGCCACCGTGACGGGACAGATCATTGCGGGCACTTTAGCCATGCTGATCAATCATAAGAAGAATGACGATATTCAACTGCAGTTTAAAGGAATGCGTCTGGAAAAGGAGATTGTGGGGCAGATATATAAGATTGGCATACCTTCCATGATCATGCAGGCCATCGGTTCCGTGATGACTTATGGCATGAATCTGATACTGATATCTTTTACATCTACGGCAACGGCGGTGTTTGGCGTATACTTTAAACTGCAGAGTTTTGTATTCATGCCGGTGTTTGGTTTGAATAACGGTCTGGTGCCGATTTTGGCATATAATTATGGCGCGGGCAGGAAAGACAGGTTTATCAAGGCTTTGAAGTGCGGCATCTTGTACGCGGTAAGCATTATGTTCGTGGGACTGGTGATTTTTCAGACGATTCCGCAGGTGCTGCTGGGATTTTTTGAAGCATCGGATGAGATGTTAAGAATTGGAGTGCCGGCGCTCCGCATTATCTGCCTGAGTTTTCTGCCGGCGGGATTTGGCATTGTCTGTGGTACAGCCTTTCAGGCACTGGGAAATGCAGTCTACAGCATGATGGTATCTATCGCCAGACAGCTTGTGGTGCTTTTACCAGCAGCTTACCTGCTATCCCTTCTGGGTGATGTGAACTATGTGTGGTGGGCATTTCCTATCGCTGAGGTGATGTCATTGACAATGACTGTGATTTTCCTGATTCGTATCAACCGCAAGGTGATTCGTTATATTGACACTGCCAGATGAAAATGATATGATACATGGGCGGGTTCATGAACCCCGCATAAGCGGATGTGGCGGAATTGGCAGACGCGATGGTTTTAGGTGCCATTGGGAGACCATGCAGGTTCGAGCCCTGTCATCCGCATGGAAGAAGTGCTTAAATGGGCACTTCTTTTTTTAATCCGAAAATCGGAAAATGTTATTCCTATAAGTTTGATATTATTCCGGAAGCCATCATCAATCCTACGAGCTGATCCCGCTGTACGGCGTCCTGCGCGCCTTTTACACCGGAGGCCATACTGTCAAGTTCTGTTTTGGTGGAGGCGGCAAGCATCAGTTTTTCCTGAAAATCCCGTTTTGCTCTTTCTGCTTCTTCGGCTCTGCGTTCGGCCTTTGCCTGACTGCGCAGTTTCACTGCAGTCTCCATGGAATCCAAAACCTGTTTCATAGCGTCTATCTCATACATGTTCATGATCGATACTCCTATTCCGAATGGTGTTTACTTTTACCATATTTATCGGTTTTATTATCCTGATTCTGAATGAGATGCGTGAATTTAGAAGAATCTTTTGATGACAAAAATCTTGTGTTTTGTTACAATACCATGGGAATTGAGAAACATTTTGCTATAATATTTCTTAAGTGTTATAATATTTTAAAAGAAACGAAATCAGAAAAAGGGAGGACGGACATGGATAGCGGAAACATCTGGAACAGTCTGTATACGAGTCAGTTGCTCGGAACGCAGATGTATGGCTTGCAGGCGGATCCCTTTAATACTTATGATTCTTATGCGGATGCCTTGCAGGCGAGTCCCTGGCAATACGGTCTGCAGGATGGCAGCGTGTATGGTAATGCTCTGCAGCAGACCTGGCAGAACGCAGGATTTATAGATACTCTAAATGATGCGCTGACAAAGTATACGGAGACTTCGAAGGATGGAGAGTTAGCAGATACGGGTATGGACATCTCCACGCACAAGGGAAATGTGCTGCAGCTTGGATATGATAAAGCCCTGGTATATCTTCCGGAAGAACAGAAGATTATGATCGTGCAGACGGCCGGGGATAGCAGTGCGGCCGGCGATAGTGGTACGGCTGGGAATGGAAAGACGACTGTGAAGGCGGGCCGTGAAAGAAATATAGAGGGCACAGGAATCGCAAGACACACAGAAACGACAAGTGTGTCAGGAAATGGGAATATAGATGAAAAGGGAATCTTGGTCAATCAAAGACATGCCAGGGCATCCGCTGCATATCGCAGGACACAGTCGGCAAGACAGCGTAGTTCTTTGTGGGCAAAAGAGGGAAACGATGTTTAAAAGCCTTTTTCCTTTAAATCACGGACCAGGTTCACGTAGAATTCCCTGACATCAAAGCCGGGGATGTTTTCCCGGTTTAAATCAATCATATCACCGTGGGAAATGCCGCGTCCCTTCGGGGTGGTCAGCAGGGTAAAGTGTTCCCCGAAACGGGCGCTTTCCGCGGATACCAGCCCATCATTGGCGCCATCGAAATGCCTGACCAGTGGATAGGCCATATTCAAAGGGAATCTGCCGCTGGAGGCACAATTCATCTGGCTGCCCACACTCTGATAATAGACATCAGGGTGGTTGGGCAGTTTTTGATTGATCTGATTGCAGGCGGAGGCGGTCAAGTCCTTTACCGCGGATAGGAAGTCGGGATCGGAATCTCCAAATTTCCGCAGGGCCGCATTGTATTTGCGCGCCACACTTCTCTGTACCCTTTCGGGTATTTTATCCAGAAGATAATCAGCGAAGATGCATCCTCTGTGCGGGGTATTGATAGTGGTGAGAGAGGCCACGCAGGGTGCCATCCCACAGGCACTGATGGCATAACGACTGTCAAGCCCTCCTTTGGAGTGGGCGATGATATTGACCTTTTCACAGCCGGTCTGCGCGATGACGTCCCGGATACGCCCTGCCAGTTCCTGGCCGCAGGCGGTTACGGAAGCGGCGGATTGCTGATTGCCGTAATGGATGACAGCCCCGTTTTGTTTCAGGGCATAGGGAATCCGTCCCCAGTAATTAAAGAATCTGAAATCCCGGAAAAATACGCCGTGAACCAGCAGAAGCGGGTATCTGGTCTCGCAGATCCTGCTTTCGGCGCGAACCTGGTCTAGAAGATATTTTTCATTTTCGAAAGCTGCTTCCCTTGCAGTGATAGCGATAATACGGCATAGCGCCCAGATATGGACAAGGGGGATCCATCCGCAGACAATTCCGATGATGCGCCATTTGATGCCTAATTGGACAGAGGTTGCATATACACGGATGATGCCGTTCCAGAACAGAATGGATTCCATCAATATCAGGAGAAGCAGAACGCTGAGGTAACGAACAATCGGTGCAAAGCCGTCCGTAGCATCCGGGCGTAGAAACAGTAGATACAGGATGAAAAGTATGGATTCTATTATAGTAGTTGCAAGGAAAATCTGTAAAAGGGCGATGCCATCTTCCAGAATTTTATTGCGTTTCGTAGAAGTCTTACGGATGGTCATACAGGGAAATATATTAATATAGAGAAAGAGGAGAAAGCCTGCGATACAGGCGAAAACAACGACTAATATTCGAACAGGGAGAAAAAAGCGGCTATGCGTGCTGAGACGGATGATGTAGGGTATTATGATATTAAAATCCATGAGAAATATCAGTGCGGATAGAATTTTGCGAAAGTGTTTCATGGGTGCGTTATCTCCTGTGAGGTGTATGCGGCCGTACAGATGAACTGCTTTGTCCGCTTTATTTTTGCTATATAAAATTCTTACGCTTATCCGAGGCCGCGAAGCGGATCTCGCAAAGTTAATTTGCGAAGCAAATTTACTTTTTTATGGTAACACAATCTAAAGAACTTGGAAACTATAACATATAAATATGAGAGAAAAGAGTAAAGAAAAGGCGGCTTTAAGCAAGAATCTTACTAACAGTTGCAATTTCGCCCTTATGCGAGTAAGATTACAGATGAATCTTATTAAAAGCAAAGGAAAATCATATCATGAGTACGACCAAGACAATGTCGCGTGAAGAACGTATGGCTTCAGAATCCATCGGCAGATTGATGGTGAGCATGACACTGCCCTCGATCTTTGCGCAGATCATCAATATCTTATACAGTATTATCGACAGGATCTATATCGGCCACATGGAAGGAGTGGGTGCCAACGCCCTGACAGGCGTAGGTGTCACTTTTTGTATCACGGTATTTATCTCTGCCTTTTCCGGGTTTGTCAACAGCGGTGCGGCTCCTCTTGCAGCCATCTGGCTTGGCAAAAATGACAGGGAGCATGCGGAGAAGATATTGGGCAACAGCGTCAGCTTCCTGATCGCATGTACAGTGGTGCTGATGGCTGTATTTTATATCTTCCAGAGACCACTCCTCTACCAGTTTGGCGCCAGTGACGCTACCATAGGGTATGCCATGGATTATTTGACCATCTATCTGGCAGGAACTCTTTTTGTGGAGATAGCGCTGGGATTAAATGCGTTTATCATCTGCCAGAGCCAGCCGCGGACGGCGATGTTCTCGGTGCTGATCGGAGCAGTCGCCAATATCATCTTAGATCCCATCTTTATTTTTGGATTGCATATGGGCGTGGAAGGGGCTGCCGTTGCCACCGTGATCTCTCAGGGACTCAGTGCGGCCTGGGTAATGGTCTTTTTAATGGGAAAGAAATCTTCTTTAAAGATCCGGCCTAAGTATTTAAAGCCGGATATCGGGATATTGGTCAGCATTTTTTCTCTTGGGATATCGCCTTTTATTATGCGGGCAACGGAGAGTTTTATCAGTATCGTGTTAAATCATGGTCTGCAGGCATATGGCGGGGATCTGCATGTGGGAGCGCTCACGATCATGCAGAGTGTGATGCAGTTGTTCGCTGCGCCTATTAGCGGCTTTACTCAGGGAATGACGCCCATTATCAGCTATAATTACGGGGCCGGGAATTTTGAGAGGGTTAAGCAGCTGTACCGTTGGATGATTGGTCTGTGTTTTGGATTTATGCTCGTGACCACAGCCACAACTATGATCTTTCCAGAATTTTATGCGGGCTTTTTTACGAATGAGGCGCCGCTTGTCGAACTTGTGGGGCGGGTGATGCCCATCTTTATGGCGGGGATGCTGGTCTTTGGACTGCAAAACGGCATCCAGCCTACGTTCCTGGCGTTGGGGCAGGCTAAGATATCGCTTTTTATTGCGGTGCTCAGAAAGATTATCCTGTTGATCCCGCTGGCGATCATTCTGCCGCATTTTATGGGTGTTATGGGAGTTTACTATGCAGAGCCCATTTCCGATATCCTGTCCGCGACAACAGCCAGTATCCTGTTTTTGATGAATATCCGTAAGATTTTGTCCATGGAGGCTTTGGCAAAGATTAAATAAGAGTAAGTTGTCGGAAATGATCTAACTGATCTAAGCAAAACGTATAAACTGACAACTGATGAATGAGCATGGCTGAACTGGTACATGTTTTGTGAAAGATTGTGAAACATGTCTTGACAGTGGGATGGCTTCTGTGGTACATTAGTCCCAAGTTAAGAGGGAGTAGTTATCCTGTGTAAGCAACATACCCTGGCA
>CAYUKT010000153.1:0-1058 GCA_964445285.1 uncultured Bacteroides sp.
CATGGACAGGGTACAAAAATTTATTTTGACCAAAAAAGATGACGGCCTATCTTTTAAATATATTAAAAATATACTTGGACTGTTTCGACAGGCTCTCAAATACTATGAGAATCAGCATGAGAATGTTCATTATGTGATACCAAATCTATCGTTTACTGGAAAATATGAAAACAAATCTGAGATCAAAGAACTCCCCTCCATAGAAACTATAAAAGAAGTAGAGAAAGCACTGTATAGAAAGGAAGTGCCGGAACAGGCAGGCATATTGATTGCCATTAATTCCGGGATCAGAATAGGAGAACTGTGTGCCCTTCGCTGGGAAGATGTGGATTTAGACAGCGGCATGATTCATATCAATAAGACAATGCAAAGGATCAGAACGTATTCTGATCGAAGTACTGAGACCAAAATCTATATTATGGAGCCTAAAACAGGCAGCGCTGTAAGGGATATCCCATTGCCCAGCAATCTGGTACATTTTCTGAAGTGCAAAAGAGGCGCACCGGAAGAATATGTTGTTCCTGGAAAAAGAGTTGATTATTGCGAACCGCGTACACTGCAATACCGCTTTAAACGGTTCCTGAAAGAAAATGGATTCAAAAATTTTCGTTTTCATGCACTGAGGCACTGTTTTGCCAGCAGATGCGTTGAATTGGGATTCGATGCAAAGAGCCTGTGCGAGATTATGGGACATTCTGATATACGGATCACATTGCAGCTGTATGTGCACACATCCATAAGACAAAAGCAAATTTTGATGGAACGGTTAAACGGGAGTCTTTAGGCCGTCATAAAATTGGTAGAGCATTGTCATTATGCATAAACAGACGCTTTGGCCGTGATTTCGTAATATATTTTATTTTATGAAATTTCAAGAAAATTATAAGGAGGTAGAAGAATGAAAACAAAATTCATTCAAAGGATGATGGCAAGCGCTTTGACAGTTGCGCTGGTTGCAGCACCGTCTATGAGCGTACTTGCAAGCGGCGGATCAGGCGGCTCCTCTTCTAAATCAGAAGACAAAGTCATTGCTATCATTAACGAGAGTAGTGACAGTG
>CAYUKT010000153.1:1158-6136 GCA_964445285.1 uncultured Bacteroides sp.
TGTGAGCAGCATTGCCGAGATCCCTGTAACAAATACGGTTGCAGGCACAAAATCCACAGTGCAGGGTGTTTATGTCGCAACCAGTGTAAACGGAACGGCGATCACGAGCAGTCTTGCAGGGATCGCAGGCAGCTATGGACTTGCAGCAGGAGAGGTTCCCTACGTAAGATTTTCTAACATGGATGCAAAGAAGAGTAATCTTGCCAAGGCAGTGATCGATAGTGCAGCGTCAGCTGTAGGCGCTACCGTAGGTCCTTGCATCAACATTGAGATCGGTAAGAAGGCCGGCGGACAGTTTAGTCTGCTTTCACAGGAAGGTGAAAAGATTTCTGTGAAAGTTGGTATTCCGAAATCCTTCGCACAGGATGGGAAGACCTATGCTGTGATCTGTGTACGTCCCGGCGGAGCAGTAAGCGTTCTTCAGGATACTGATACCAATCCTAATACGATCACTTTTGATACAACAGGTGGTCAGGGTGCATATGCAATCGTTAAGTACTAAGGACGTGCAGGCAATAACCGGAGGAAGAAAAAGATTCTTCTTCCGGTATTTATTGCTGTTTGCACTGCTTATTTTTTGTACTTTTCAGTTTCATATTTATAAAGTGTGCGGTTTTTCCATTTATCCGGATGAATTCGGGTACTGGGCGAGTGCGGCGCAGGCATTGGGGTATGATTGGTCCGCTGTGACAGCACTTGGCTCCTATTATTCTTTTGGATACGGAATGATCCTTACACCCATCTTGTGGATGTTCAAGGACAGTATCATGGCATACCGCGCAGCACTTACAGTTAATATGCTTTTACAATGCATCTCTGTTGGAATCTTATGGGCGATTTATAAAAGGCTGTATCCGCCAGAAGGTGTGCAGGAAAGAAATATGCAGATTATATTGGCGGTAGGATTGGCAGTCTTCTATCCGCCATGGTCGTTCTATGTACAGATGACATTGGCGGAAGCACTGCTTATGTTTCTGTATGTGTTCCTCTGTTATCGACTGCTTTTGTTTGTCGAGAAACCGAACATAATAAGTGCAGTGTTATTGTCACTGTCACTTCTCTACATATACTTTGTGCATATGCGTACGGCAGGCATATGTATCGCAGCGGTGGTAACACTTATAGTCTATGCTTGGAGGATACCTTCCGCCCGTAAGGGTCTGGCAGCAGTCATTGTGCTATTGGCGGCAGGCGGTGTGTGTGGTCTGTGGATAAAGACACAAGTCATGGATACCGTATATGCGGCAGCAGATGAAGGATTACTTTCTGTGAATGATTATACAGGGCGCATGGAAACATTGAAGACAATGCTCACATTTCATGGAATGAAAGAGTTCCTAAAGAGTGGTGCAGGGAAACTATATTACCTGATCCTGGCGTCTTTTGGATTGTTTGTTCCGGCCGTATATGTTTGCCTGAAAAAAACATGGCGGATGTTTCGGGATCATTTTCCGGGGCAGGAAAAAGGAAATATGGAGGGAAATGATGGAAACAAAAATTATTTCTATTTTTTCTGTCTGCTCTCTATGATGGGCCAGTTTGCTATCACGGCGATTGCCATGATGTCTCCTGGCAGGTTGGACGGGTTTGTTTATGGAAGATACAATGAACATATTTTGCCTGTTTTTATAGGAATTGGATGCCTCTCTTTTGGTGAAATGAAACATAAACTGTGCGTATTTACAGAGAGTGCTGTATTGGCAGCGATGATGTTTGCGATTACTTTTAAAGATGCGCTGCAAAGCGGCCTGACAGTCATGCAGGGATATTTTGCTCCCGGAATCAGTTATCTGTCAGATGATTGGAACTATGATATCAGGACAGAATTTCCCAAAGGCTTTATTTTCGGGATAGTGCTTATGGCAGTCGCGATGTTTTGTATATATGCGGGAATAAAATTTAAAAGAAACATATACATGTTGGGATTAATTGTGCTGATGGAGACAATACTGGCGCTTGATCTGGGAGAAAAATATACAAAGTCTTTTAATGATACAAATTATTATAACCTGAATATCGTACAGTATATCGAGGATTATGAGCTACCGGTCACCTATCTGTATGGAGGGGGATTTCCTCATATCAATTTGATACAGTTTGTCATGAGAGAAAGAGAAATGAAGATTATCAGCTTGCAGGATACAGAACATCTAAAGTATGGAACTGCACAGGACAATAGGACGGATAAAGTTAAAACAACAGAGTTGACAGAACTGGAGAGTATTTTACCCCAAGAAGGCTTTCTAGTTGTGGACCAGGATTTTCCCTGTCTGGATGTACTTGAAGATAGATATCAAAAATGCAGCGAAAGTCAATCGTTTGTATTGTTTATGGTGAAATAAAGGACAGAGACTTTATATTATGAAAGCGGCATGACGGAATGGTTTATTCGTAAACGCCAAGTGGAGGTATACATATGAAACTGCTCATCCAGATTCCCTGTTATAACGAAGCGGAGACATTAGAGATTGCACTTAACGATCTGCCTAAGAAATTAGAAGGAATAGATGAAATAGAATATTTGATCATCAATGACGGCAGTCAGGATAACACCGTGGAAGTCGCGAGAAAATGGGGTGTGCACCACGTGGTTAACTTTAAGCAGAATAAGGGGCTTGCCAAGGGGTTTATGGCAGGGTTGGATGGCTGCCTTAGAAACGGTGCGGATATCATCGTCAATACCGATGCGGATAACCAATACTACGCGGAGGATATCCAAAAATTGATTCAGCCGATACTGGATGGACAGGCAGACATGGTGATCGGGGAGAGGCCTATCGACCAGACGGAACACTTCTCCTTTATCAAAAAAAAGCTGCAGCATTTTGGAAGCTGGGTGGTACGAAAGGCATCCAGCACAGATATACCTGATGCGCCCAGCGGGTTCAGGGCGTTCAGCAGAGAGGCGGCTATGCGTATCAATGTGGTAAATGATTATACTTATACGCTCGAAACGATCGTACAGGCGGGCAGAGAGAAAATAGCGCTCGCAAGTGTGCCGGTGAGGACCAATGCAGAACTTCGGCCGTCAAGACTTTTTAACAGCATCTGGGGATATGTGAAGAAAAGTATGCTTACAATACTTCGGGCGTATATGATGTATAAGCCGCTCAAGTTTTTTACTTATCTTGCCATCACACCGGTAGTGATCGGTCTGATGATTGGTTTTCGGTTTTTGCTCTATATGGTAATCGGACAATCCGGCGGGCATGTACAGTCTCTTATTCTGGCATGTACGCTGATTATCATAGGTTTCCTGACATTTATGATCGGGCTTCTGGCGGATGTGATCGCAGCCAACAGGAAACTTCTCCAGGATACGCAGTATCATGCGAGAAAGACTGAATATGATGCGATTTATATGCAGATGCAGATGGAGAAGGAAGTAGTCAAGACCTATCAGGTGGTGGGAAAGAAGATACATCAGGAGATGCCTGTGCAGGGAGAATTACAGGCTGAGATGTAAGAGAAGAGGCACCTTGACAATTTCATATTTTATATCAGGGTTTGGTTGCAAGAAGGAAAAGGATGTGCTATATTGAAAAGGCAACATATCAATAATAGGATATTTTCTTTCAGAGCAATTCATTTATCAATTCTGGAGTTTCAAAAAAATATCCCAATACAACAACTTTATAAGGTGCATGGGGTATGAACTAAATCTCTATAGGATTTATCGATACTGCTATTTTGTCGTATTCCATGCGGGAAAGGCAGGTTTACGATGAAACAGACAAATGAAAAAGGTATTGGCGGCCAGATACCTAATTCCCAGATCAGAGATACTTCCAGCAAGATTATTTTTGGAGATTCTCGTCTGTGCTCTCAGTTTCTGCAGGGGTATGTGAATATACCACTGCTTAAAGATGTGAAGCCGGAAGATATTGAGGATGTTTCCAAGCACTATGTCCATATGTTCACGGAGGAGAGAAATTCGGATGTGGTAAAAAAGGTTCGGTTAAAAGGAAACGAAACACCGTTTTATTTGATTTCACTTATTGAACATAAGTCTCAGGTGGATTATAATGTAATCATGCAGGTGTTACGCTATATGGTCTATATTTGGGAAGATTATGAGAAAGAACAGGAAAGAGAACATAAGGGTATCAGCAAAACGAAGAGTTTTAAATACCCTCCAGTACTTCCGATTGTTTACTATGATGGGGCAGCCGCCTGGAATGATGGTATCGAATTGGAAAACAGAGTTTATTTAAGTGATGTTTTTGAAGACTATATACCAAACTTTAAATGTATTCTGGTACAGTTGAAAGATTATAGTAATGCAGAGATCATGGAAAAGAAGGATGAACTGTCCATTGTAATGATGATCAGCAAATTACAGAAAGCGGCTGATTTTGCAGAACTCAGCAAGGATGTCAGTACGGAATATCTAAATGACATTACATCGAAGTCGCCGGAATACCTGCTGGATATCATAGCCCAGATAGTGGAAATACTGCTTTTGAAGATTAATGTGCCACGTGAGGAGGCAGAAGCATTTTCAGGAAAAGTAAAGGAGCGGCATATGGGAGAATTATTTGCAAATTTTGAAGCATATGATGTGCAGGAGACGCGGCGGGTGGCCAGAGAAGAGGGAATGAAAGAAGGGAAAGAGGAAGGAAAAAAAGAAGGAATAGAGGGAGGCATTGTCCTTGCGATTAGAATGATGAAGGAAGCGTCTGTTGCCAGAGAAATTACCTGTCAGCAATTGGTCAGGCAGTTTGGGTTGAGTGAGGCGGAAGCGGAGGAAAGGCTTAGACAAAACTGGTAGAGTATAATGAATATACGGTAATAGGCTCAAGATTCTAAGATATGGAATAATACAACAAAATCCTGATATAAAGTATGAAATTGGACTGGTAAGTACGGTGCGTGGACATGCTTTGTGTCGGGATTTTTTGTGTTTGGAGAATGTGATGAATCAAAAGAAAAAATTACTTGTAACAGCATCGACATTTCCTAGATGGGAGGGAGATAC
>CAYUKT010000154.1:0-4568 GCA_964445285.1 uncultured Bacteroides sp.
TATGAGCAGTCCCGGTGGAGCATGTATGCTTCCCTGGCCTACGGCAGGATCAGCCTTGCGGGTTTGATCAGGAGAATAGCCGGCATACAGATTCCGGAAGGATATGATCTGCAGATCACAAAACTGTCCATATATTTTCAGAGCGGGACAGGATATCAGGCGGTCTGTGAACTGGACGGAACGATTCCGGTGCTGGATATGGAACTTGTGGTAGGAGCGGAGATAACAGATTTAAAACCGCAGCCGAGGAAGGTGCAGCTTTACGGGCAGCTTTCCCTTCTGGGGTTTCTCTTTACGGCCAGGGTACAGCTTGGAGAAAACACATCCAGGCTGTTTTTTGAACTGACCTTTGACGGAGCCGATCTGATCGCCGAGGCCGAGGAAAACCAAGTGGTCATCACCATCAGGGAGATTTCTGTGGGAGCGCTGATCCGTGCCTTTTATCGGGTGATCCGCCCCAATGTGGACTACAGTCTGCCAGATCCCTGGAGCCTTTTGAATAAGATTGGCCTCTCAGACGTGGAGATCACCTTTGATAAAGAAAAGGAGATAGTGACGGTCGTCAAAGAACTACATATCAACCTGCTGGTCGCGCAGATCACCGGCATCGGTTTTCAGTATGTATGGGGAGAGCAGGATCCTGATAAGGACCGCTTTGAGATCATCCTGCGCACCAATGAAAAAAGCGGGGAGATGCTTCCGGAAAGGGACAGCTTGTGGGATGACGGGGAAGACGGTCCGCTGCAGAGATTTCGGTGGGATGCACTTCATGACAATGCGCCGGTGCTTTTTCAGGGTGGGGAAGTGTTTGCCCTGCATTATTTTGCCCTGGGGAGAAATGTGTTTCTGGGGAAGGTGGAAAGGGACGGCAGGCTCAGGGATATTCTGGCACAGCTTCGGCGGAATCTGAGCGATCAGGGGGCGGGTTACGATCCGGAGACCGGCTGGATGATCTGCGCGGATTTTACCATTGCCAAATGTCTCTCCCTGTGTATCTTAATTTATGATTCGTGGATCTACGGGGCGCAGATCACGGTGGAGTCCGACAGTATCGCTGGGCTTAAGGGATTGGATCTGACCCTCTATTACAGGAAGGTGACGGATGCCATCGGCGTGTTTTATCTTCATGCCCAGCTGCCGGACGCCATCCGCAAGGTGGATCTTGGCGGGATATCCTTTACCCTGCCGGTGATAGAAGTCTGGCTGTACACCAACGGAGATTTTAAAGTCAATCTGGGATTTCCGGAGAACCGGGATTTTTCCCGTTCTTTTGCGTTTTCCTACGGTATCTACAGCGGCAGCGGCGGTCTCTATTTAGGCAAACTTTCCGGGGATACATCATCCAAGGTCCCTGCTATTGTCAACGGATATTTTACACCGGTGGTCGAGATCGGAATCGGCCTGAAATTTGGCGTGGGAAAATCTTTTGATTTTGGTATCTTAAAACTGAAGGCTTGTCTGGAGATCATGGGAATTTTTGAAGGGGTGTTCGCCGTTTTCAGGCCTAAGGATGAGAGACAGGAGGAGGCTTTCTATTATAAGTGTACGGCACTGGTGGAGGTGAGCGCAGAATTATCCGGAACGGTGGATTTCTTTGTGATTAAGGCTGGTTTTCATATCTTTGCAAGGGTGCAGGTCATGGTGACACTGGAGGCCCATGAACCAGCGCTGATCGGATTTGAAGCGGAACTGTCTGTGGAGGCCCATCTGAAAATCCTGTTTGTCACGGTGGACTTCAGTTTTTCCTTTACCTATCGGGATACGTTTGTCCTGGGAGAAAAAAGCGCTGCACCGTGGGTGATAGAACAGGATAATGCGTTGCCCATACAGGTGATGGCACAGGTAATGAACCGGAGGGCGGATACAGGTTTAAGAGACAGCCTGAGAGGGGAGATGCTTTCGTGGGATGCAAGAGATCCCTTTGAGACACCGGAAGGACTCACCTGCCTGGCAGCGCCTTATTTTACGGCGAAACAGATACTGCTGAAGGAGAAAGAGACGGGACAGGACGCTCCCAGGAAGGGGAAGTATGCGGAAAAGGCAGACGGCTGGCAGACCGTGATCCTTTCTGCTCTGACAGAGGCTTCTTTCACCGCTCTGGTAAAGGGGTTGGCGCGCCGGGCGATGTACGCTGCATCCGGCGGGGAGGACAGAGTCACGCTGAGACAGCTTTACGAGCTGAAAGGGACATTGGAAGAGGCGAGGAATACAGTTTTCCGAATGGATATTTTGGAAAAGTTTATGCAGTCCGCCTTTCGGGTGAATTTGTGTGTGCCGGGCAGGGAGAACTGGGACGGACAGATGGAAGGCGGAGCGGTCATTCCACTCTTTCCACAGCTTGTGCTGACTTGGTATGCAAGAGAGGCGGAAGAACTTGTTCCGGTTACGCAGGTAGAATTGATGGAGAATCATCCTCTGTCGGAGACACAGATTGCCGAAATACGGGATTACTTTGCACATTTTGAGGCGGAGGCGGATCTGCGGCAGAGGAACAGAATGGAGGCAGGACAGACAGATTCGGCACAGGGAGACAGACAAGAAGCAGGACAGTCAGATTCGGGACAGGGCGCCGCTGCCATTGTCTTTGAGGATTATTGCTTTATGCTGACGCGACAGTGCGTGCTTGATGTGATTCGCAGACTGGAGGAAGAAACCGGAGTTGTGACTGCCATAGAAGTGGAGGAAGCGCTTGGCAGGGCGTATTCAGTGATGGAACTTTCGGATGCGCTTCCCTTTGCACAGTATCGGGGGATGGGCAACCGGTTCCTGTTAGGCGGGGCCAGACTGCCGCTGGCGGCGGAAGCGGAGACGTCAGAGTCGGCGGAAGGAATAGGGTTGGCGGAAGAGACAGAGCCGGGTAGTCAGACGGTGTTCTGGCCGCTGTATGAATTGATGGGCGTGATGTTTGACTCTGTGGCGGAAGAGACGGCCGGAATCGGGGCGGAACCGGTACACCGCCTTGTGATCACCAAGAATGCGGCTTGCGATTGCAGTTGGATTGATTTTGCGTACAGCGGCTTTCAGGAAGAGCAGCTGTATGTAGTACAGAGAGAAGAATATATAAATGATATAGAGGAGATGGAGGAGACTCTTGTGCTGGATATTCTTAAGAAGGAACTGGAATATCCCGATCACGAACTGAAGGTTTCCTTTGCCAGAAAACCAGCCCAGCTGCCGAATGTCCGGCTTCAAAAGATACCATTACCGTTAAGGGCCGGACGCAGGCTGTATCACGATGGCGGCGAGGCGGAACTCTGGAAGCTTCCCCTGTCTATGGCAGAACTGGGCGCGGATGTCCGTCTGGGATTTGGCGGACAGGGTAATCTGGTAAAAGGCGTTGAGAATACGGTGGATTATGTTCTTGGTGTGACATTGTCCTTTGAACTGCTTAAGCAGGAAAGTTATGTAAACTGTATATCCATCAACAAAGTGCCGGAAGAAACGCTTGCGCTGCTTCAGCAGGCCAGGGAATATACATGGGATCATGCCGCGCTGCTTCTGCCTTCACCGGTACAGGATAATCATGGTACGGATCCCGTTACAGATACGGTGCGTAACCAGGCATTGTCTTTACTTCGATGCAACCTGTCCCAAAGGACAAGACCTGCCGGAGAAAGAGTACAGACGGCGAGACCGAACAGGGAGATACAGATGGAAACATTGGCATCGATTGAAAACCTGCAGGCATTTCTATCCCTGCTTTTTGACATGGGACAGGTGGGCGGAAAAGGGCAGTTCCTGATCTTTGGGCAAAACCCGCCGGATGCGTCCTATTATGAGGAAGATGGGATCTGCCGGGTGGAACTTCTGCTTACCTGCACAAAGAAGCAGCGTAGAGACTGTATCAATGCGCTTATCTTTCAGAGACCGGAAGGAGCAGCCGGGGAGCCGCTTCTATGCGGTGAGGGGATTCCGAACCGCCCGCTTGTAGTGATGAAGCAGGGCGTGGCAGGTTTTTCTTTCAGCCTGAGGGATCCGGAATTTGAAGAAGGGATCGCAGAAAAGGAAAAAAGGACACGCCAGGCCTTCAGCCTGCTCAATTACCGCAAGGAAGAGGATGATGTATTGGGCGGCGCCTACGATTCCATGCCGGTATCCATGCAGAAGGGGGCGGAAGGAGAATGGGAATACAGAGCGGCTCTGGCCGTGTACCGTTTTGGTGAAAAAGCCGCTGGGGACGGGCTGCCGCCTGTGACGGAGAATCCCTATAAGGGTGTTCTGGAACCGGGGAAAATGAATTTATCCCTGTTTTTCACCGATGTCTGCGGCAATCCGGCCTTTAGTGCGGATGGCGGTGGTCTGCCGCTCAGCTTGCATCTTCTCTATACCGATGAATTGATCGGCATCAGCGCATGGCCGGACACCAGTTGTTCCTATCAGATCCTTCCGACTGGAAACGGGAAGCTTTTGTTTCGGTTTCTGGTGGATTTCGGAGACGATAATACGACAAATCCGAAGAAGATATTGCTGAGGGGAGAGGAAAACAGACCGGACAGGGAAAGGTGTGCATTGATCTATTATCAGCTTCATCAGCCGGACACGAGGCTGGCTTTGCGGTTTACCCTTTC
>CAYUKT010000154.1:4668-6109 GCA_964445285.1 uncultured Bacteroides sp.
CAGGGCGGTATCGGAGATACCGCCTTACCAGGACTTTGCCCTGTTTTGTGAGCAGTTGGAAAATGCTTTTGACAAAGCGGCATTCTGCGTAAAGCTTGCAAAGGGGACGAAAGGGCTGTATGCCATTTATTTCGGGGAGGGCGGCTGTCGGCTGCAGACGGGAATTGCAGAGACACCCTGCGGGCTTTTTGCGCAAACACCCGTTTCCTTAAGCCTTATAAACCGGGAAAAGGTCAATGTCATACACCTGGATGACAGCGTTGAGGAACGGTCTTTTTACGGGGTGGATATCAACTTATGGTTGTCGGGCTTTTTACAGGATATGGAGAATATATTATCACCTCACAGGCTGGAGAAGCTGGTGGCGGACAGGGACTGCCTGGAGATCCTTTCCGTACTTTCAAAGACCAAGCGCAGTCTTGCACAGGCAATTCCTGAGAAAACGAGCGGCCTTTTCGAAGAGGCCGATCAGGGACTGACAGAGGATGTAAAATATGCGCTCTGCGAGGAACTGGCGGAAGATCTGTCAAGAGCATCCAGAATTGCAGGTATCATGGCATATCGGAACAAGAATGCGGAAGATACTATGAATTTCATACTGAGCAGTCAGCGGGCGGATGTGGGACTGCAGAAATTAGAGCGCGGCAGGGCTGTGGTCGTGTTTGCCATGCCGGAAAACCAGAAGGCAGTCAAGCAGGTAGAACTTTCGGGAACAGACGCTGTCTTTACCCATGCGGAACTTCCGGGGGAAGGGTGGTTTAGTTTTGTCAGGCCTTTCCACACAGTGGAGCCATATGGGCGAATGACATTGGAACGGGATGAGAGAGGCAATCCGGTTTCCGTGCCGGTCATTTTGAGAGAGTATCCTGATACCCCTGTTTTAATGAATCATCAGGGGGACATGGATGATGGGACAATGCTTTCTGCGTTTACCTGGGACTACCTGGCCAGAATGCGGCTCAAACCGGCCGCCCAGGACAGAATCTATATTGCGCTTGTCATAAATAACGGGAATCTGGCTGCAGCCCGGAACCGGGAGGAAGATCTGTTCAGTGTACTGGCAGGATACGATACTGTCCGCGGAGAGATCCTGACGGCATTGGAAGAGCCATCCATGCGCCAGAAAGCGCTGCGCTATTTCCAGGAGCTGGCGTTGGCTGTGCTTAGACACCTGAACGCAGAAACCGTGGAGCAGGCTTTGGTTCGTGAGACACTTCTGCTGCAGGCAGTTTATGACGGGGAAAGGATTGTGCGGTATGTATTACAGTGGCAGCCGGGACAGTCAATTACTGGCGGATTCCCTGTACTGACGGTGACAGATCCTGCGGGAAACCGGGCAGTGATGAGGCCGGAGGAAGAAACGGGAGACCGGGCAGTCTATTCTCTGGAAGCATTCCCGCAGGTGCATGTGGACTTTAAAGAGGAGGCAGAATATGAACTG
>CAYUKT010000155.1:0-6087 GCA_964445285.1 uncultured Bacteroides sp.
GATTCTGGTAATATATAAACAGAGATAAAAACTTTACAAGTGACGGTAGATGGTGTAAAATCAAGCGGTATCACTGACAGATATGGAGGATGACATGAGTAAGAAAAAAACCAAGCCGATTGTGGCGGTGGTGGGGCGTCCCAATGTGGGAAAGTCCACACTGTTTAATGCTTTGGCGGGTGAGAATATATCGATTGTAAAAGATACGCCGGGAATCACCAGAGACCGTATTTATGCGGACGTGACCTGGCTTACCATGAATTTTACGTTGATCGATACCGGCGGCATTGAGCCGGAAAGCAAGGACATTATCCTATCACAGATGCGGGAACAGGCACAGATTGCCATCGATACGGCGGATGTGATCATTTTTCTGGTGGATGTGAAACAGGGCCTGCAGGATGCGGACGCTAAGGTGGCGGACATGCTCAGGCGCTCCAGAAAACCTGTGGTGCTGGCAGTCAATAAGGTAGATGATTTTAAGAAATATATGGCGGATGTGTATGAATTTTATAATCTGGGCATTGGCGAGCCTTACCCGATCTCATCGGTGAATCGTCTCGGGTTCGGTGAATTGTTGGATGAGGTGAGTTCCTATTTTGATAAAGAGGCGGCCGAGGAGGAAGAGGACGACCGGATCAGGGTGGCGATTGTCGGCAAGCCCAATGTGGGGAAATCATCCATCATCAATCGACTGATCGGAGAAAACCGCGTGATCGTTTCGGATATAGCAGGCACTACCAGGGATGCCATTGATACGGAGATTACCCATAATGGCAAGGAATATGTGTTTATCGACACGGCGGGGCTTCGCAGGAAGAATAAGATCAAGGAAGAGCTGGAGCGTTATATGATCATTCGGACGGTGGCGGCTGTGGAACGTGCGGATATCGCAGTATTGGTCATAGATGCTGCAGAAGGTGTGACCGAGCAGGATGCGAAGATTGCAGGAATTGCGCACGACCGGGGCAAGGCAGTCATCATCGCGGTCAATAAGTGGGATATCATTGAGAAAAATGATAAAACAGTGAAAGAGTATACCCAGAAGATCAGACAGGTGCTTTCGTTTATGTCTTATGCGGAGATTATATTTATTTCAGCAGTGAGCGGACAGCGTCTTATGAAACTCTATGATATGATCGATGCCGTATATGAGAATCATTCCATGCGTGTGGCAACGGGCGTGCTCAATGAGATTATGGCGGAGGCGGTGGCCTTACAGCAGCCACCCGCAGATAAGGGCAGAAGACTGCGGCTTTATTATATCACCCAAGCGGCAGTGAAACCGCCTACCTTTGTCATTTTTGTAAATGACAAGGAGCTGATGCACTTTTCCTATCAGCGTTATCTGGAAAACCAGATCAGGGATACTTTTGGATTTGTGGGGACGCCCTTAAAGTTTATTATCAGAGAGAGAAAGGAAAACAAGTAAAAGTGGAACGGATAATTTGCGTACTGATCGGGTATGTGTTTGGACTTTTCCAGACGGCTTATATTTACGGGAGACTGCATGGAATTGACATCAGGAATTATGGAAGCGGCAATGCAGGCACTACAAACACCCTGCGGGTGTTCGGTACGAAGGCCGGACTTTTGGTTTTGGTGGGGGATATCATGAAATGTATCCTGGCGGTGGTGCTTGTGAGTTATCTCTTTGGTAAGTCTCATCCGGGAATGGTGTATCTGCTTAAAATATATGCGGCCATGGGAGCGATCATCGGGCATAACTTTCCTTTTTACCTGAAATTTAAAGGCGGAAAGGGAATTGCGGCTACGGCTGGCCTGATCTTATCTTTTCATCCTTATCTGATTCCTGTGGGTGTGATTCTATTCTTCGGTGTGTTTTTCACAACGCACTATGTATCATTGGGATCACTCTTGGTATATGCTGGTTTTATGGTGGAACTGGTGATCCTGGGGCAGAACGGTGTCTTTCATATGTCGCAGGCGTATTTGAATGAAATGTATGTATTGGCTGGATTTCTCACGGTGATGGCATACTATAAGCACAGAGAGAATATTAAAAGACTTCTCAGTGGTACGGAGAGAAAGACGTATTTGACACATAAGAGCGAGGGAGCGGAAGAAAAGGTTAAGGAGGAAAATCATGGCTGATATCAGTATCATAGGTGCGGGAAGCTGGGGAACAGCGCTGGCGGTTCTTCTTCATAAGAACGGACATAAGATTACAGTCTGGTCCATCGTGGAAGAGGAGATTGAGATGCTCCGCAAAGAACATGAGCATAAAGACAAACTGCCCGGTGTGAGACTGCCGGAAGATATGGTATTTACCACGGACTTGGAGGAAGCAGTGAAGGATAAGGATGTGCTGGTCCTGGCAGTGCCTTCCCCTTATACCCGGACTACATCTCACAACATGGCTCCTCTTGTAAAAGAAGGACAGATTATCGTCAATGTGGCGAAGGGCATAGAGGAGAGCAGTCTTTTGACCCTTTCGCAGATCATTGAGGAAGAGATACCAAAGGCAGTGGTAGCCGTGCTGTCCGGACCTTCCCATGCAGAAGAAGTAGGCAGGGGAATTCCCACAACAATTGTGGTCGGTGCCAGGAGAAAGGCAACAGCGGAGTATTTACAGAATATTTTTATGAATGAGGTGTTCCGCGTCTATATCAGTCCGGATATGCTGGGAATCGAATTGGGTGCTGCGCTTAAGAATGTGGTGGCACTGGCGGCCGGTATCGCTGATGGCTTAGGATATGGAGATAATACTAAGGCGGCCCTGATCACCAGGGGGATTGCAGAGATTGCAAGGCTCGGTATGGCTATGGGAGGTAAGATTGAGACGTTCAGCGGTCTGACCGGTATCGGTGACCTGATCGTAACCTGTGCTTCCATGCACTCCCGCAACCGCCGTGCCGGTATCCTGATCGGTAAGGGTTATACCATGGAACAAGCCATGGATGAGGTCAAGATGGTGGTGGAAGGTGTTTATTCAGCCAAGGCAGCCATGGGGCTGGCGGCCAAATACGATGTGCAGATTCCTATCATTGAACAGGTCAATAACATCCTCTTTGCCGGTATGCCGGTGGATGAGGCTGTGAAGAACCTGATGCTGCGGGACAAGAAGATAGAGAATCCGCTGATTCCGTGGGATGAGGAGAAATAACAGTTGGCATAAATCAAAATATCTCTTCAACATAGATTCCATATGATAAAAGGCTGTCAAAGTGACAGCCTTTTATCATATCAGTGAGCAGATTTCTGTTGTGGTCTTTAATTTGTTCATGGAATAAAGATGTATCCCGTCCACCCCATGTTCCTGCAGGTCTTTGATCTGCCGCACCGCAAAATCGATGCCGGCCTTGCGCATATCTTCTTTATTCTCACCGTAAGTGGCTATCAGATCCGCCAGTTCCTTGGGAACAGAAGAGCCGGAGAGAGAGACGGTAGTGCCAAGCTGTTTAGCCGTGGTGATGGGCATGATGCCTGCATGAACGGGTACATTGATTCCCAGGGCATGTGCCTTTTCCATAAAACGATAAAAGTATGTATTGTCAAAGAACATCTGGGTGATCAAGGAAGTGACGCCAGCGTCCACCTTTTCCTTCAAATGCCTTAAATCCGTCTCCATATCCGGGGCTTCAAAATGTTTTTCCGGATAGCAGGCACCGGAAATCTGCAGATCCGTATGCGCCTTTAAGTGACGGACCAGATCCGTGGCATAGAAAAATTCCCGTCTATTGAATTGTTCATCGGTCATATCTTTTGGTCTGTCTCCGCGGAGGGCCAGCACATGATTTACCCCCGCTTCCTGTAACGCGATACAGTTTTTCTCGAGGTCTTCCTTAGTAAAGCCCACACAGGTAATGTGGGCAATGGCATCAATCTTAAGTTTCTTTTGGATATAGGAGACGATCTCTATCGTCTTGCCGGCGCGGGAACCGCCTGCACCGTAGGTGCAGCTGATAAAATCGGGATGCAGTTTAGCGGTTTCGTTTAAGAATCCAAAAATATTTTCGAACTCCTCCTCCTTTTTGGGAGGGAATATTTCAAATGAGAGACTTGATTTATGTGGTTTTATGGTTTGCGGCATAGGAAGGATTCCTTTCTCAAATTTTGGGGTTGCTATTCACAGGCATCTTCATTTATCATTACCCATAAACAGTAAAGGATTATATTTTCTCTGCAATGTACTGCATTAATGCCTTGCTTTTACATCTGAAATATCGTAACATAAATTTATAACATGTGCAATAAGTTAAATCCATGAGACAGCTGGTTACAAACGGCGGGATGAATGGAAAATCAGAAAATGAGAACCGGAAAGGATAATAAAAATGGGAAATACAAAGTTTGAGAGTACGGCCGATTATGTAGCTTCCGAGCATCTTTTATCCAGCGTGAATGTGGCGATTGCCTTAAAGAAACCGCTGCTTGTGAAGGGGGAACCGGGTACCGGTAAGACGATGTTAGCGCAGGCAATTGCCAATTCCCTTGGGAAAAAACTGATCATCTGGAACATCAAGTCCACAACGAAGGCACAGGATGGCCTGTATATGTATGACACCATCCAGAGACTCTATGATGGACAGTTTGGTGAGGAAGGCGTGGATGATATCGCACATTATATCAAGCTGGGTAAGCTGGGAGAAGCTTTTGAGTCGGAGGAACAGGTAATTCTTCTGATTGACGAGATCGATAAGGCGGACCTGGAATTTCCCAATGATCTTTTGTGGGAATTAGATCAGATGGAATTCTATATCCATGAAACCAAGCGTACTGTAAAGGCGAAACACAGACCGATTGTGATCATCACATCCAATGCGGAAAAGGAGCTGCCGGATGCTTTCCTGCGCAGATGTATTTTTCATTATATTGATTTCCCGGATCAGGCTTTGATGGAGGAGATTGTGAGGACCCATTATCCGGAAGTGGAGGATAAGCTGTTGAAGGATGCCATGGAAGTGTTCTATTGGATCCGCTCCATGAAGGATATTCGTAAGAAACCCAGCACCTCGGAGTTGATCGACTGGATCAATGCTTTGCAGATCGGCGGGATTCCTACAGACAGACTGCGGCAGGAACTGCCTTTTATCGGTGTGGTGGTGAAGAAGGACGAGGATCTGGAGACCGTCAGGACGAAGAAAGATTTTTAGGGATGGCAGTGGTGCATGACAGCATTACAGAGATATTTTGTTATGCAGAAGTATACACCTTAATGAAGAGATTAGTATGAGGATACCGTATGTTCAGTAAATTTTTCTATACCCTGAAGGACAAGGGACTGGAAGTATCATTAAGTGAATGGCTGACTTTACAGGAAGCGCTGGATCAGGGGCTGTGTCACAGCAGTCTCACGGAGTTTTATTATCTGGCGCGGATGATTCTGGTGAAGTCTGAGACAGAGTTTGATAAGTTTGATATGGCTTTCGATGAAGTATTTAAGGGTATCCAGTCGGAGAACGAAGTGGGCAAGAATATGATGCGCTGGCTGGATAAACCGGAGATGCAGGATGTGTTTGAAGAGATGCGTCACGAGATGAACCAGGAAGTCATTACTCTGGATAAAGAAGATATAGAAAATAAGTTCAAAGACAGGCTTCGGGACCAGAATGAAGAACACAACGGTGGCAGCTACTGGATCGGCACCATGGGCAAGACATCCTTTGGCAATATGGGCGGCAATATGGGCGGTATCCGGGTGGGCGGTACCACCGGTTATCAGTCTGCTTTTCAGGTAGTGGGTGCCAGAAAGTACCGTGATTTCAGAAATGATAAGGTGCTGGATAACAGGCAGTTTCAGATGGCGCTTCGCAAGCTCCGGCAGTTTTCCAGTAAACTGGATATTCCGGAGACGGAGCTGGATATCAATGGGACGGTGGACGCCACCTGCAACAATGGAGGGTGCCTGCAGATTGTCATGGAAAAGCCCCGCAAAAATGCGGTGAAGCTTTTGCTGCTGATGGATTCCGGCGGCACCATGATTCCGTACACAACGCTGTTGAATGAATTATTCCATTCCGTGCATAAATCCAATCATTATAAGGATGTAAAGACTTATTTCTTCCATAACTGTATCTATGCGAACCTCTATAACACACCGGAGTGTGAGAACGGGGACTGGAT
>CAYUKT010000156.1:0-6082 GCA_964445285.1 uncultured Bacteroides sp.
GGCAGACGAATTTCATCATGATCATAGGCCCGATTGCCACGCATACATCGTACTGTTTTCCATCTTGTTCGATCAGATCCTCGATTACCTTGGTCACCATGCCACTCCGTCCATAGGAGCCATCGTCTGTGGTGATATAGAGATTTCCGGCTACAGCCTTCATCTCCTCTTCCATAATGAGCAGGTCTTTGGTCTTCGCGCCAACGATCACATCCGTATCAATCCCTCTCTCATGCAGCCATTTCACCTGGGGATAGACCGGCGCCGTGCCAAGGCCGCCTGCCACAAACAGGATCTTTTTATTTTTTAAACTGTCCAAATCCTCGTTCACAAACTCTGAAGCGCAGCCAAGCGGCCCCACAAAGTCATGGAAACTGTCTCCTGTCTGCAGATGTTTCATCATCTCTGTCGCAGCACCCACCACCTGGAATACAATGGTGATCGTCCCTTTATCCCTGTCGTAATCACAGATTGTCAACGGAATCCTTTCCCCATCTTCATCCATCCTGACGATCACGAACTGTCCCGGCTGACAAGACTTAGCTACCCGGGGCGCTTCCACGTCCATCAGGTAGATGTTAGTCGTCAGTTCTTCCGCTTTTATGATCTTATACATCTTACTTATCCTCCCTGTCTAATCTCCCACATGCCTCTCAAATCTTGTCCGTAGACTATCATATAGGAACTTTCGACCTTTTGCAATAGTTTTATATTGGATTCGCCACAAAGTTTCCTTTTGTGTCATAACTAAGCTGGGCCGCCTCTCCTGTGTAAACCTGTACCAGGAACACTTTGTCCGTACGGCTCAAAATGCCCGTACCATCATCATAATACTCATAAATCGTATAGTAATCCTGCCCACCCACCAGAAGCACAGAACTGAACTGATAACTCAAGGTGCCGACCTGGCGTTTGTTATGTCCTGCCGCATCTTCCAGATACTCTGTCTCCACCAGCCTTGTGACCAGATTTTGGACTGCCTGGCTTGTGCTGACCGCCCCCCGCAGTCTCAGATTATAGGTACGCAGGGTCACATCGCTGGAAATACCTTCCTCACTGATGTTGACAAATTTAAACAATGTGGTTCCAAGCGGCATCGGAATGGGACCCGTATAAGGCACACTATCCGCCGTGGGTTCTGATTCGTCCGTGGTATAATAGACCTTACATCCTTCCGCCGCTTCCACGGCAATCATCATGGCATGGGAATATTCTCCGCTGTATAACTCCACTTCCGGCGCATTGGGAACTGCCAGATTGATCATATACGTTTTGGTGACTACCTCGCTCTCGATACCGTAATCATTTACAAAGAAAGCGCTGATGGTATATTCCCCGGTCTCAAGAAAGATAGGCGCCGTATAGATCTGACTGTTTTTAGTCGGTTTGGAACCGTCTGTGGTATAGTAAATCGTGCCCGCCGTGTTTGAACTCAATTTTAACGGAATCACCTCCGCATAGCTGCCCTCTACATAACTAAACTCCGGCTCCATGGCCAGATAACCCTGGAATATGGTCACGATCCGTTCATCCGAGCAGCTCCGTAAAAGTTCGTTGATCTTGTCATACGCGCCCATGTTTGCATAAATTGTAACGGTCTTGTCATAGGCTTCTTCCACTTCTTCATAGGTATAACTTCCCTCTCCAATGATGCGCATTAACGCAGACAACGCCGCCTCATTATCTTCCTGCAGATAATAATAGTCCGCTTCCATAAACAGCAGTTGCGCCACTTCCGGATGCTGTGCATAAGCTGTCTCCAGACAGGTGATCGCCTCTTTGTAATCCCCGCGTTCTGCATAGGATTTTGCTTTGTCAATCTGATATTCCACTGTCTGTACATGATAAGAATAGAGGGCATACGATATCAGGGCAACCAGAAACAACATGATCAGGCTCAGCATCACCCATATCTTTTTATTGCCGGCGCCTGGCTCCTCAAGCTGCTCCGTTAACGCCTCTTCTTCTGCTTTGTCCATATCCGGCATTTCTTCTGTGTCTTTTCCCTCCTGCATGGATGCCAGTGTGGACAATGTCTCCGTTATACTGTTTTCTATCTCAGGTTCAAAATCCGGTACAATCCGAATCTCCTCTCCGCACTTTTCACAGATCAGATGACCCTCTTTTAATTCATTTCCGCAATGGGGGCACTTCATAGGCCGTTCCCTCTTTCTACTTTACAGTCATCACTGAAGCTCTACCGACCGGACACAATTATACATCAACATGGCGATCGTCATAGGCCCCACTCCTCCGGGAACCGGTGTGATCGCACTGCAGACAGGCGCCACATCTTCATAATCCACATCTCCGCATAATTTGTTATTCTCATTGCGGTGAATCCCCACATCAATTACCACCGCACCTTCTTTCACATAATCCCTGGTGATCATCTTCGGTTTCCCGATTGCCACCACCAGAATATCCGCCCGGCGCGTGACCTCTTTTAAATCCCGCGTCCGGGAATGTGTCACTGTCACCGTGCCGTTTTCCCTAAGCAGCAGGATTGCCATCGGCTTACCCACAATATTGCTTCTGCCAATAACCACACATTCTTTTCCAGCGATCTCAACACCAGAGCGTTTCAGAAGCTCAATGATCCCTGCCGGCGTACAGGACACAAACCCCGGCTGGCCGATGCAGAGCGCACCCACGCTCTGGGGATGAAAACCATCCACGTCCTTTTTCGGATCGATCGACCGTATCACGGCATCCTCATCGATATGGCCTGGCAGCGGCAGCTGTACCAGGATGCCGTTCACCTCCGGTTTCTTATTTAGCTCATCGATCAGGGAGAGCAGTTCTTCCTGGGAAGCCTTCTCCGGCAACTCATAGGAAAGGGACTCGATGCCCACATAGGCACAGGCCTTCTTTTTATTGCCCACATAGACACTGGATGCCGGATCCGCACCGACCTGGATCACTGCAAGACATACCGTGGTTCCCTGTTCTTTTAATCTGGCAACTTTTTCCTTCACTTCATCCTTAATCTGTGCAGATATCTGTTTTCCGTCAATCACCTGTGGCATAATCCTGTCAATCTCCCTTCTGCGATTCCATTTATATTTGTTATCTTCTGTCCTGTTAGAATAATCCCGTTATTTTTCCATCTTCTTCCACATCTATCTGATAAGCCGCCGGTTTCTTAGGCAGTCCCGGCATAGTCATCACATCCCCTGTCAACACCACCACAAAACCTGCCCCGGCAGACACATATGCCTCCCTCACACGCATCTCAAAGCCCACCGGTCTTCCAAGCAGACTGGGGTCATCAGAAAGGGAATACTGTGTCTTAGCCATACATACGGGCAGTTTCCCAAAGCCCATTTCCTCAAGCCGCTTAAGCTGTCTTCTCGCCGCCGGTGCATAGGACACACTGCCGGCGCCGTATACCTGTGAAGCCACGGTCTCAATCTTTTCCATTAGCGGCAGCTCATCCTCATAGATGGGCCTAAAATGGCTTTCCTTGTGTTCCAGTGTATACAATACCTTCTCGGCCAGCTCCCTGCCGCCGTCTCCGCCCTGTTCCCAGACTCTTGCAAGCGCGAACTCACAGTTCCTGTCTTCGCAGAACCTTTTCACATAGGAAATCTCCGCCTGGGTATCCGACACGAAAGCAATCAGGGCTACCACCACAGGTACCCCGTATTTATGTAGGTTCTCAATATGCTTCTCCAGATTGACGATGCCGTCCTGTAATGCCTTTACATTCTCTTCCGAAAGCTTATCTTTGGCAATGCCGCCATTATATTTCAGCGCCCGGATCGTAGCCACCAGCACCGCCGCATCCGGTTTCAAGCCCGCCATCCGGCACTTGATGTCAAAGAATTTCTCTGCACCCAGATCCGCACCGAATCCGGCTTCCGTGATCACATAATCCGCCATCTTCAGGGCTGTCTTTGTTGCCCGCACGGAATTACAGCCATGGGCGATATTGGCAAAGGGACCGCCATGCACCAGGGCCGGCGTGTGCTCCAGTGTCTGGATCAGGTTCGGCTTCATGGCATCTTTTAAGAGTGCCGCCATCGCCCCCACAGCCTGCAGGTCATGGGCCGTTACCGGCTCTCCCTGGAAATTATAGGCTACAATAATTTTCCCCAGACGTTCCTTCAAATCTTTGATATCTGTAGCGAGACAAAGTATGGCCATGATCTCCGAGGCCACCGTGATCACAAAATGATCTTCCCGCACCATGCCGTCTGCCTTACCGCCCAGTCCTACCACCACATTCCTGAGTACCCTGTCGTTCATATCCAGACACCGTTTCCACACAATCTGCCTGGGATCGATACCCAGCTCATTTCCCTGCTGGATATGATTATCCAAAAGCGCCGCCAGCAGGTTATTGGCGGAAGTGATGGCATGAAAATCCCCTGTGAAATGCAGGTTAAGTTCTTCCATAGGCACTACCTGGGAATAGCCGCCGCCGGCCGCCCCGCCCTTAATGCCGAAGCAGGGACCAAGAGATGGCTCCCGTAAGGCGATGACCGCTTTCTTGCCCATTTTGCCAAAAGCCTGTCCAAGCCCTACGGTAATGGTAGTCTTACCCTCTCCCGCAGGGGTTGGATTGATAGCCGTTACCAGAATCAAATGTCCGTCCGGCTGTTTTCTGACTGCCTCTATGTACTCATCTGAAATCTTAGCCTTATATTTTCCATATAATTCCAGATCATCCTCCACAATACCGATACGCTTCGCCACATCGACTATAGGAATAAGCTGCGCCTCCTGTGCAATCTCAATGTCTGTCTTCATTGCCGCATCCGCCTTTCTGTTTTCAAATCATTCGCGTCATGACATTTGCTAAAATACTGCATCCGCCCATTTCACGATGCTGTCAGTTACCAGTCAATTGTTCAAACTCCTCCGCGCTCATGAGGACCTTGCGGGGTTTGGTGCCTTCTTCCTCACCCACCACGCCGGCTTCACACAGCTGATCCATAATCCGGGCCGCCCTATTAAAGCCAATCTTAAAGACGCGCTGTAACATACCGATAGAAGCCTTGTCCTTCTCAATGATAAAGCGGCCGGCCTCCACGAAATATTCATCATACTCACTGCCGCTCTCACCGGCGCCGGACTGACCCGGCGCTCCACTTTCGCTTCCTATATTTTTAATCTTTTCCTCGATATCTTCACTGTAGCTTTCACCCTGTGTCTGATTCTTTAAGAAATCCACCACATCGGACACTTCCTTATCTGATACAAAGGCACCCTGAATCCTGGCCGGCTTGGGATATCCCTGCGGATAAAACAGCATATCTCCCTTACCCAGCAGTTTTTCCGCCCCCACCATATCCAAAATGGTACGGGAGTCCACACCACTGGAAACTGCAAAGGCCACCCGGCTTGGCATATTGGCCTTGATCAGACCCGTAATGACATCCACGGAAGGCCGTTGTGTGGCGATGATCAAATGGATGCCGCAGGCTCTTGCCAGCTGTGCCAGACGACAGATGGATTCTTCCACTTCGCCGGGAGAGACCATCATCAGATCTGCCAGCTCATCCACGATGATCAGGATCTGCGGCAGTTTCTCCGGCGCCGCCGGATCTTTCGCTGCCTGCATACTCTCCACTTTTTTATTATATCCCTTTAGGTCACGCACATTAAAGTCCGCAAACTTCTTGTAACGTTCCGTCATCTCAGCCACACCCCAGTGCAATGCGGCCGCCGCCTTCTTGGGATCGGTCACCACCGGGATCAGAAGATGAGGGATCCCGTTATAGACACTCAGTTCTACCACCTTGGGATCGATCATGATCAGTTTCACATCTTCCGGATTCGCCTTATATAAAATCCCCATGATAATGGTATTGATACAGACCGATTTGCCGGAACCGGTAGCCCCCGCGATCAGCATATGCGGCATCTTCGCAATATCCGTGACCACCGTCTGTCCGCCGATATCCTTACCTACCGCAAAAGCCAGGTTGGAAGGAAACTGCTTGAACTCCTTGGACTCCACCAGATCCCGGAAAGCAACTGCCATATTCTCCTTATTCGGCACCTCGATACCCACTGCCGCTTTGCCGGGAATCGGCGCCTCAATCCGGATATCCGTAGCCGCCAGATTCAGTTT
>CAYUKT010000157.1:0-6019 GCA_964445285.1 uncultured Bacteroides sp.
GGCATTTTTATTTTCGCTTGTTGTTTCTCTTATCGAGAAAGGCAAGCAACGCAATTCCGGCACGCCGGTTTTCATAAACCCGGGAGGCTACCACCCTGTCATGGGTACTTTCCGTAAATGTATTGTAACACGATGATATATGAATGGCAATTAGTTCTTTAGGTTTCTTGCAGGTATCACGATACCTGCCCCAAATCCAGTATTCATCAGATAATTAGAGCCATTTTAGAGCCAAGCGCCACAAAGTAACGCCGAAAATGCCCATTTTATCAGCATTTCCGGCGTTCTGTCCGACTATTCGAACTCAATCGTAGCCGGCGGCTTAGGACTCATATCATAGCAGACCCTGTTTACATTCTCAACCTCCGCCAAAATCCTCTCCGTAATCCTTTCCAGCACATCCCAGTCAACCTTCTCGACTGTTGCCGTCATCGCATCCACCGTATTAATGGCACGAATGATCACCATATACTCGAACACTCTGGCATTATTCTTCATGCCCACCGACTTAAAGTCCGGAACCACCGTAAAGTACTGCCACACCTTCTTATCCAATCCGGCCTTGGCAAACTCTTCCCGTAAGATTGCATCCGACTCACGGACTGCCTCCAATCTGTCCCTGGTAATCGCTCCCAGACATCTGACGCCAAGTCCCGGTCCCGGGAACGGCTGTCTGTATACCATCTCATGAGGCAGTCCCAGTTCCACGCCGCAGGCGCGCACCTCATCTTTGAAGAGCTGTTTTAGCGGCTCCACCAGTTCAAACTTCAAATCCTCCGGCAAGCCGCCCACATTGTGATGGGATTTTACCATCTTCGCAGTCTTTGTGCCGCTCTCAATGATATCCGGATAAATGGTTCCCTGTCCTAAGAAATCGATTCCTTCCAGTTTCCGTGCTTCTTCCTCAAACACCCGGATAAATTCGCTGCCGATAATCTTCCGCTTCTGCTCCGGATCCGCCACATTTTCCAGTTTGCCTAAGAATCGTTCAGAAGCGTCCACATAGATCAGGTTTGCGTGAAGTTCATCACGGAACACTTTTACCACACTTTCAGACTCATTCTTGCGCATCAAGCCATGGTTCACATGCACGCAGACAAGCTGCTGGCCAATGGCTTTGATCAGCATTGCCGCCACCACAGAGGAATCCACGCCGCCTGACAATGCCAGAAGCACTTTCCGATCGCCCACCTGCTGTCTGATCAGTTCTACCTGGTCTTCGATAAAGTTCTTCATATTCCAGTTCGCTTCAGCCCCGCATTCTTCTAAAACAAACTTTTTCAAAGTCTCCTGATCGGGAAGGGCTGTAAGCTTCGTCTTACATTTTGACTGAGGGTAATCTATGGAAATCATGGGAATACCCATATCGTAAAGTTCCGATCTGACTTCCACTTCCTGTCCGTCAACCACGCGGTTTTCCCCGCCGTTTAACACAATCCCCTTTACGTTCTTCAATGCCTTCAACTCGTCCACCGTAATATCGTGGGGATGTATTTCGCTGTATACACCAAGATCACGGATCTCGCGGGCCAGCACGGTATTCTGTGTACTGCCCAGATCCAAAATAACAATCAAGTCCTGTTTCATAGAATAAAACCTCCTTATCCTTCGCTTTGTTGTTTCGTGGTCTTATATCCTGCTGTCTATGCATATGTAATATGCCGCTTCCACTTAATTATATAGTAATCTTCTCAGGAAAAGCAATAAGATTCATTTCAGACGTAATATCATTTATATTGCATCAATAATCTCTTTCACCCAAATTCCCTCCGCACAAAATCCAGGTTCCATAGCCTCCCTGATCATCAGAAACTCCTTGGGATAAATGCAATTAGAAAAAGTCCCCTTCCGTATCCCTTCCAGCACTTTCTCATACGCCATAAAGATAACACTCTCCACTTCACTTTCCTGAAGCTTGAGACAGGTTTCCTCCACAGGCTCTTCATAAAGATATACGGCACTGATCTCCCAATCCTTAAACGGCTGTCCCCAGAAATTGTTCTCCACATACCCTTCGTGGAAGCCAATAAACCTTAACTCCTCCTTCTTCGCCTCAATGCCAAGTTCTTCCTGCAATTCTCTCACCGCAGAGCAGGCAAAATCATCCCCCGCCCGCACATGACCGGCAGAGGAAACGTCATAGCATCCCGGATAAGCATCTTTATCCCTGCTGCGTTTCTGTAGCAGTACCTCCAGCCTGCCCTCCGGTCTCTTCCTGACCACCCATATATGCACGGTCCGATGTAAATCTCCGTCACGATGCACCATGCTTCTTTCCTTTACATGACCTGTGGGTGTGCCGTCTTCTCCACAAATATCAAACAATTCCAATTCGTTTCCATTCAGTACACCCCTGTACCAGCTGCCTTCCTTACAGTAGCAGAGTTTTAGGGAAAAGAACGGTATCTCCTGCCGAAGCAGTTCGAGGAACAGCAGGTCACCGTCCCAGAGATTGAGATTGCAGATATCACTCTTATCCACCCATTCCAGTTTTCCCTCATCAGATTCTCGCAAAGTTCCCGCAAAGGCATCGCTGGTATAAAGGCACATATACTCCGTGGGATAATCCTCACAGATAAAAGTAATGATTCCCCGAAACCTGTAAGCGGTAAGCGTAAGTCCGGTCTCCTCCAACACCTCTCGCAGAAGGCAGTCTTCCGGACTCTCGCCCTCCTCAAAATGCCCTCCCACACCAATCCACTTATCTTTATTCACATCATTCTTTTGGGATATTCTGTGCAGCATCAGATATTGATCATCTCTCTCAATGTAACACAGAGTGGTAAGTCTGCTCTTCATGATCAGCCAAGCATCTCCCCGACAATCTTATTGACCAGTCCGCCATCGGCCTTGCCCTTTACTTTTGGCATCAACGCTTTCATCACTTTTCCCTTATCTTTACCTGATGGCTCCGTAATTCCCAGTGAATCCAACACTTCTTTGACCTGCTCACGAATGGCTTCCTCACTCATTTCCTCAGGTGCAAACTCCTGATAAACCGCCAGCCTGATCCGGCAGGCTTCTTTAATATCTTCTCTATCATCAGGCGCCAGTTCCATAGTTTCTTTTGTCTGTTTAATCTCTTTCTTAACCACCTCAAATTCTTCTGCTTCTGTGAGATCTGCCCGCTTATCGATCGCCTTGTTTTTAAGGGCTGAAAGCAGCATGGACAGCGCATCCTTCCTATCTTTGTCCCTTCTCTTCATAGCCTCCATCATCTGGGCACGCACTTCTTCAATCATACTCATTGTCATGTACCATCCTGTATCATAAAGTAGTAGTGATTATCGTCCCTCTCCAAGGACTGTGTAATGTGATTCTCACGGACGCTGTGAAGCAATAGAACACTATCCTGCTTCCAACGCCTGATATTTCAACACATTATATTTTTGCTCCTATATGTTACCATAGGATCAACCATTTTTCCATAAAAATCAAGTATGCTGTCATGATTTCCTATAACGTAAAATATGGCGATCTGCTTATTATCACAGGCCGCCATCTTACCTTAAGATTCCTCACCAATCAAACTTTATTCTACCGACATAACAGTTATCTGACAATCAAAACGACTTATTGTATACTTTATAGAATAGCTATCGACAAAATATTTAAATTTGATAACCGAAATATTTTTGGATATAATTAAGAATGATCACTGTCAACCGACTTTTTAGAAAGTTTTGGAACATAACCAAACAAGCATGGAAAACGGAGGAACATTTATGTTAGAGATTGGAACAAAAGCACCGGCATTTTCCCTGCCGGATCAGAACGGAACCATTCACACTTTGGAGGAATACCGCGGTAAAAAGGTGATCTTGTATTTTTATCCAAAAGACAATACGCCCGGATGTACCAAACAGGCCTGTGGTTTTGCCGAGCGCTATCCGCAGTTTGAGGAAAAAGGCGCTGTGGTCATCGGCATCAGCAAGGACAGCGTGGCATCCCATAAGAAATTCGAACAGACTTATTCCCTGCCTTTCACCATCCTGTCAGATACAGAACTGACGGCCATCAAGGCATACGATGTGTGGCAGGAGAAGAAGAACTACGGCAAGGTATCCATGGGTGTGGTGCGCACCACCTATCTGATCGATGAGGAGGGCATTATCATCAAGGCAAATGATAAAGTAAAAGCGGCGGAGGATCCTGAAATGATGTTAGGCGAAGTCTGACGTAAAAGGCACAGGGCTTAAGGATGTATAAAATAACTTCATCATAGCCCTGTGTCTTTATTTTAAGTCTGCCTACCTGCCAATATTTTTCAGTCTGAAAGAACCAATCAATTCTTTCAACATATTGGACTGGGAGGATAATTCCTCGCTGGCCGCTGCACACTCCTGGCTGGTCGCCGAATTGTTCTCCACCACCGCGGAAATCTGTTCGACACCGGTAGCCACCTGATCCATCGCCAGGGTCTGTTTCTCGACCGCATCTACGACCTGATCCATCTTGACTGTCACATTGCCGGCGAGTTCTCCTGTCCGTTCCAATGCCTCTGATACCCGGTTCATCACTTTGCCGCCTTCCACAATCGTTGCGGCAGAGCTTTCGATCAATTCCTTTGTCGCTTTGGCAGCCTCATCAGATTTTGACGCAAGATTACTGATCTCCTCCGCCACCACAGCAAAGCCTTTGCCCGCAGCACCGGCCCTGGCCGCTTCCACAGCCGCATTCAGCGAGAGAATATTAATCTGGAAAGCAATATTTTCTATCGTTGCAATGATGGTACCAATCTGCTTAGAATCGTTGGAGATGCGCTCCATCGACACACTCAGCTCTTTCACGCTCTCCATACTGATACTAAGCTGCGCCCCGGCCTGATTGGTAATCCTGCCAACCTCTACTGCTGCAGCAGAAGTCTGCTTTGCCCCTGCTGAAATATCCGTGATGGTTGTTGAGATTTCCGTAACGGCACTAGCCTGCTCGGTAGCCCCCTGAGCCAGGGTCTGGGCGCTGGCCGCCACCTGTTCCGAACCGTCTGATACATGTCCGGCGCTGGCCGCGATCTGCCCCATTGTCTTATTTAATGCACCGAGAATGCTTTCCAGGGACTTCTTAATTGCCTGGAAATCTCCTGTATAATCCCGCTGCGCATTCTGTGTCAGGTCACCTTTTGCAATGGCCCCCAGCACGTCAGATATCTCTCCGATGTAAGCGCGCAGATTCCCGATAGTCTTCTCAAATATCTCTCCCAAAAGACCAATCTCATCATTAGATTTGACACCAATTTCAACTTCTTTGCCGTCAGCCAGCCCAAGTTCCCCTTTTTCCAACCGCATGGCCGCCTGCGTAATCTTACCAAGCGGATCTGACACTCTCTTCTTCAAATAGATACTCAGGAAGATAACGCAAACAATGATCACCGCCACACTGACCACTATGGCATAATTGATGATCCTTGCAGTCTCCTGCTCTGCGTCCGCTATGGATATTCCCGCAAAAATCAGTCCATCAATCTTACCGTCTTCTCCCTTTGTCGGCACATAGGAACACAGGTATGTAGATCCCAGAATATCTGCCTCACCCACATAAGCCTGTCCCTGCTTTAATACAATATCTATCAGATTGTCAGCCAGCTTGGTTCCCACGACACGTTGTCCGTTCTTAGTCACCGTACTGTATGCTCTCGTATCGCCTTCAAAAATCGTAAACTCACACCCCATGCGCTCCTTCAAGCCGTCCAGAACCTGATTCATATCATCCGCCTCTGAAATCCGGCCCATCTCATACGCAAGCATATTCGTGCCATTCGTACAAATCTTTTTCTGCATGCTTCTGACTAGGGAATTGAACATACTCACGCAGATCACCACCGCAAAAACAACGGAAATAGTCTGCATGATCACTACCACATTACCAACCTTTTTCCCGATACGCTTGATTTTTCTCCTGCCTTCTTTCCTATGTGTCTTTTCCATTTGTTATCTCTCCATTCTCAAGTGATATTGGCAATATTATAGCATAAAGAATCTTTTTGAAAAGCCCTTTCTTTCATTTACAATCCCAATCCTTC
>CAYUKT010000158.1:0-5999 GCA_964445285.1 uncultured Bacteroides sp.
GGGGCTGTTTTTTTACAATCAGCCCCTGTTGGCATCTCGGTATAGAAAAGAACTGGCTTACGAATCTATTATAAGATCACAGGAGGATCATCATATGGTAAAAGCAGTAGTGGGCGCCAATTGGGGCGATGAGGGCAAAGGTAAGATAACAGATATGCTGGCGCAGGAGGCAGATATCATTGTACGGTTTCAGGGCGGTGCGAACGCGGGACATACGATTGTCAACAATTATGGCAAATTTGCCCTGCACACCTTGCCTTCAGGCGTATTTTACGGTCATACCACCAGCATTATCGGCAACGGCGTGGCGCTCAATATTCCGATCCTGATGAATGAGATCAAATCCATTACGGACAAAAACGTTCCCATGCCAAAGATTCTGGTGTCGGACAGATGTCAGATGGTGATGCCTTATCATATTCTCTTTGACCAATACGAGGAGGAGCGTCTGGGCGGGAGATCTTTTGGTTCCACGAAATCGGGGATTGCTCCTTTTTATTCTGATAAATTTGCGAAGATTGGCTTCCAGATCAGCGAACTGTTTGACGAGGATCTTCTGCAGGAGAAAGTGGTGCGCATCTGTGAGACCAAAAATGTCATTTTAGAGCATCTATATCATAAGCCGCTGATCCAACCAGAAGAATTGTTGACAACCTTAAGAGAGTACCGGGAAATGATAGAGCCTTATGTGTGCGATGTATCCGCTTATCTGGACAAGGCGCTGAAAGAGGGAAAGACGATCCTGCTGGAGGGACAGCTTGGCACTTTGAAGGATCCCGACCATGGCATTTATCCGATGGTGACATCCTCTTCCACACTGGCGGCCTACGGTGCCATCGGTGCAGGACTGCCGCCCTATGAGATCAAACAGATTGTCACGGTATGCAAGGCTTATTCTTCTGCGGTGGGGGCCGGCGCTTTTGTGTCCGAAATATTTGGGGACGAGGCGGATGAGCTGCGCAGACGAGGCGGAGACGGCGGCGAGTTCGGCGCTACTACGGGACGGCCCCGCAGAATGGGCTGGTTTGACTGTGTGGCTTCCAAATACGGATGCCGTCTGCAGGGAGCCACGGATGTGGCCTTTACGGTGCTTGATGTGCTGGGGTATCTGGATGAGATTCCGGTGTGTGTGGGATATGAAGTGGATGGAGAAGTGACAACGGATTTCCCGGTCACCTGCAAGTTGGAGAAGGCAAAGCCGGTGCTTAAGACAATGCCGGGATGGAAGTGCGAGATCCGGGGCATCAGGAAGTATGAGGAACTGCCGGAGAATTGCCGCAAGTATGTGGAATTTATCGAGGAACAGATCGGATATCCGATTACCATGGTGTCCAATGGACCGGGCCGGGAGGATATCATTTATAGAAAGAGTCCTCTGCAGAATTAGATGAAGGATTGGGAGTGGAGAACTGAAGAAATGGAAAACGGCGAAAACAGGGTAAATGGAACAGATACCGGAAATAGTGCAGGTGTGTCGGAAGAAACCGGCATAAGAAGCAGGCGGCTGGGAGAGACTCTGCCAATCCTGTATCTGGAAGCGGTGGTGTTGGTGATGGCAGGACAGATGCTGGGCGGTATTCTGGTCGGTATCTTCAGCATCTGTCTGGGCAGCTATATAGAGCAGATATATGACGTATGGTACACAGCTTCCATATATGCGGTGTTTATCGGAATTTGGATTGTTACGCTGTTGTTTATCGGCATAGGCGGCAGAAGAAGGGCGATCCTCCAGACCTTGGGCAGGAAATCTTCGGGAAATAACGGGAAGAATCTTCTGCTCGGCCTGGTGGCCGGCTTGGGGATGAACGGCGCCTGTATTCTGGCAGCCAGTCTGCATCAGGACATTGTTTTGCGGTTTGAGAACGTCAGGCCGGTATCCTTGTTGGTGATCTTTGTGATGGTGTTCATTCAGTCATCGGCGGAAGAACTGGTGTGCAGGGGCTTTTTATACCAGATGCTCCTCAAAGGATCCCGCAGGCCGGTGTTTGCCATTGTGGGCAATTCCCTGTTTTTTGCCGTGCTGCATCTTTTTAACCAGGGTGTCACGGTGCTGTCCATTCTCAATATTTTCCTGTTTGGGATCCTGTTCTCCCTTATCGTCTATTATATGGACAGCCTATGGTGTGCGTTTGCGCTTCATGCCATGTGGAATTTTACCCAGAATATCCTGTTTGGACTGCCAAACAGCGGTATAGTGGTGCCATATTCGGTCTTTAAGCTTGACGCGGCATCGGCGCAGAATAGTTTTGCCTACAATGTGGGATTTGGCATCGAGGGAACCATTCTGGCGGATGCTGTGTTGTTCGCAGGCTGTGCGGCACTGTGTCTGTGGGGGCGGAAATATGGCAGGAAGTCCCTGGGAGTGTGGAAGTGAGTATGCAAGAATATTGAATTATATCGGCTGGAAAAGACAGAAAATAAAGTTATGTAAATAATAGAAGAGATAAGTGTACAGAGTATTGAAAAGTAAGAAAGATATGTTCTGGAGTTATGTAAACTATGGAGAACCTGGAATACTATAAAGTGTTCTATTATGTGGCAAAGACCGGAAGCCTGACACTGGCGGCGGGGGAACTGCTGATCTCCCAGCCGGCGGTGAGCCAGTCGTTGAAGCAGCTGGAAACGGCGCTTCGCACGAAACTCTTTGTGCGGGCATCGCGCGGCATACGGCTGACAGCGGAAGGGGAACTTCTTTACAGTTATGTAGCCAAAGGCTGTGAACAGATTGCTTTGGGGGAACAGCGCCTAAAGCAGATGCTGAATCTGGAGCTGGGTGAGATCCACATCGGCGCCAGTGATATGACATTGCAGTTTTATCTGCTCCCTTATCTGGAGCTCTTTCATGAGCGTTATCCGGCCATCAAGGTGAATGTCAGCAATGCGCCCACGCCGGAGACACTGGCAAATCTGCGGGAAAATAAGATTGATCTGGGTGTGGTCAGTACGCCCTTTGATGACCGGGAGGATTTGTGCGCCGTGCAGGTGCGAGAGATAGAGGATGTGTTCGTGGCGGGCAGAAAATTCATCCGCTATAAGAATCGTATGCTGGATCTGCAGGAACTGGAGAAAATGCCGATTATCTATCTGGACGGGGCCACCAGTACCAGAAATTACATGGATGCTTTTCTGGTACAAAACGGGGTGCATATCCAGCCGGAATTTCAGCTGGCCACCAGTGATATGATCGTACAGTTTGCCCTGCGCAATCTGGGAGTCGGGTGTGTGATGCGGGATTTTGCCAAGGGGTATCTGGAAGACGGCAGACTGTTTGAACTGCGTTTTAACCGGATCATTCCCAAGCGGCATTTCAGCGTAGTGACCAATCCCAGGAACCCTCTTTCTGCGGCGGCAAGGAATCTATTGCAGCTGATGGAGGCGGATTTTGGAGATAATATGGAAATGAAATGAATGATGTAAACTATATAAGCCCATTTATCTTGTATGGATGAGAGGAATTATATAGTTTACATAATTTATTGTAGAATAATGGAAAATATATTATTATAGTATAGAAATCTATATAAACTCGAGAGCAGGGAGGAATTATGATTACTACAATTATATTTGATATTGGCAATGTATTGGCTGATTTTACCTGGGAGGAGCATTACAGGAGTTTTGGCTATGATGAGGAAACTTTGTTGCGGCTTGCAAACGCTACGGTTAAGAATCCGGCATGGAATGAATATGACAGAGGCGTTCTGAGCGATGAGGAGATCATGCAGAAGTTTATCGAGAGCGATCCCGGACTTGAAGATATTTTAAGAAAGGTGCTGAAGAATAAAAAGACCATGGTGCGCCGCAATGAATACGCAATTCCCTGGATCAAAGAATTACAAAAGAAAGGCTATCGCTGCCTGTATCTGTCTAATTTTTCCAAATCATCGGAGACAGACTGTGCGGAGGCACTTGATTTTATCCCCTATATGGATGGAGGCATCCTGTCCTACCGGGAAAAGGTCATTAAACCCATGCCGGAAATCTATCAGCTGCTGATTGACCGCTATGAACTGGTACCGGAAGAGTGTGTTTTCTTGGATGATACCGTACATAATCTGGAGGCGGCAGAGAAATTTGGGATTCACACCATCCATTTCCGGAATCAGAAACAGGCGATAGAGGAACTGCGGAAACTTGGTGTCGATGCGTGAGTGAAAAGAGAGTGGCTGTCTGGTGTCAATGCCCGAATGAAAAAAGTGCGAGAAAGAGTAATCTGCAAAATACTGACAAATATGCGAGAAATATGTAAAACTATGACATAATGGAAGAGTTTTGATGAACTGATTGGATTACACAGGTAAATTTGGGGTGTTGTGCGCAGGATGTATGGGTGAGATGACAGTAAGCTGTCCCAACAAAGTTAAGGCAAATGTGCACAGAAATGAGGGGTAAGGTGGAAGAACAGTTTGCAAGGACAAGGATTTTATTGGGAGAAGCGGCGATGGAGCGCCTTGCGGGTGCGCGGGTGGCTGTCTTTGGCATCGGCGGCGTAGGAGGCTATGTCTGTGAGGCGCTTGCCAGAAGTGGTGTGGGGGCACTGGATCTGATCGATTCTGATAAAGTGAGTCTGACCAACTTAAACCGTCAGATTATCGCGACCCATGAGACGGTGGGGTGTTATAAGACGGAAGTGATGCGGGAACGGATTTTATCGATCAATCCGCAGGCTGAGGTGCAGGTGTATAATTGTTTTTTCCTGCCGGAAAATGCGGATCAGTTTCCCTTTGCACAATATGATTATGTAGTGGATGCCGTGGATACCGTGACAGCTAAGATAGAGCTGGTCTTAAAGGCAAAGATGGAAAATGTTCCCATTATCAGCAGTATGGGAGCCGGCAATAAATTGGACGCAGGCGCCTTCAGGGTGGCGGATCTTTATGAGACGAAGGTGTGTCCCTTGGCAAGGGTTATGCGCAGGGAACTAAAGAAACGGAACGTAGAGCATCTGAAAGTGGTGTATTCGGAGGAGGAGCCGATTCAACCTTTGGAAGAGAGTGGGGATAGTACCGATTCGTTCCAAAGTGGTACCGATGAGGAAATGAGAGAAGAGAAGCGCCGGGCGGTTCCCGGAAGCGTGGCCTTCGTGCCGTCTGTGGCCGGGCTGATGATTGCCGGGGAAGTGGTGAAAGATTTGATTTCTATATAGAAGTATGGAAATATTATAAAATTATATTTAGTAAACGGAACTGGCATTGTTAAAAATACCAAAACTGGATATTTAACAATGCCATGTTTATATTATAATTCTTTTCAGAAACAGTACTGTGAAAGACACTAAAAGTGTGTGGCCGGCAAAAAGACGCAAGCTGCCGGCTGGCGTGTAAATGTTCTGAAAAGGAGAGTATCATGAACGAAGACAGATATACATTAAATAAACAGTTGGCGCAGATGTTAAAAGGCGGCGTTATCATGGACGTGACTACGCCGGAACAGGCTGAGATCGCACAGGAAGCGGGGGCCTGCGCGGTCATGGCGCTGGAGAGGATTCCGGCAGATATCCGCGCAGCCGGCGGGGTATCCAGGATGAGCGATCCAAAGATGATACGGGGGATTCAGGAGGCAGTCTCGATTCCTGTGATGGCTAAGTGCCGGATCGGCCATTTTGTGGAGGCACAGATTTTAGAGGCGATAGAAATCGATTATATTGATGAGAGTGAAGTCTTATCGCCGGCAGATGATGTGTATCATATTGATAAAAAGCAGTTCAAGGTGCCCTTTGTGTGCGGAGCGAAAGACCTGGGGGAGGCACTTCGGCGGATTAACGAGGGGGCGTCCATGATCCGCACCAAGGGAGAACCGGGCACTGGGGATGTGGTACAGGCGGTACGTCATATGCGCAGGATGAACAGTGAGATTGCGAAGATCACTTCCATGAGAGAGGATGAATTATATGAGGAGGCCAAGCAGCTGGCTGTGCCCTATGAGCTGGTGGTGTATGTGCATGAGCAGGGAAGACTGCCGGTGGTGAATTTTGCAGCAGGCGGCGTGGCTACTCCAGC
>CAYUKT010000159.1:0-2493 GCA_964445285.1 uncultured Bacteroides sp.
CTCCTTTGCGTTCTACATGTATACAATAATACACCTGCTTTTGTGAATTGTAAATAAAGACTTTTTGATAAATTGTCAGACTATTTCAAAAATCTTTCCCTTGACCAATCACATAATATGGGGTACGATAGAGAAAATGCTTCAGGAGAATCTGTATGTTAAGTGTAATTGTAATGGAGAAAAGTGCAAAATAAATATTGCCTGGGTGGTTTTTGGTCTACGCTAAAAGTCTGCCCATTTGCCGGCAGCCGATGCTGCCAGCGTTTTCGCCTTACATTTGCTTAATATTATGGTATCTATTTCCATGAAGGATATTGGCATGGCTGTATGGTCATGCTGTTTTTATACCCTCACGGCATAACTATATCGTACAGAATAATCCATATAACGATTACAGGACCATAGTATCTTAATGCGCTTAAGGTATCTATGGTCTTTTTGCATGCAGGGCGGTGCTGCCTGAATTTATTCCGCGAGCAACGAGCCAAGTGACTACTCGCGGCGGGATCTTTGACTTTGCCGCTATGCTGCACAGAATCAGTGCAAAAGAAGCAAAAAGAAGCAGAGAAAGGAATGTATGATTAAAATGAATATTGAAAGACAGATTGAATTTGACAGAATAAAAGACATATGGACCGATTTCGCCGTCACAGACCAGGCCAAAGAGAAAATCCGAGGAATTTCCATATGCCTTTCCGAAACCGAATTAAGAAAACAGCTAAAGGATACCACAGACGCCAGGAACCTGATCGAGAAACTGGGGACGCCGCCCCTGCAGAACCTCTCTGAAATAAAGGACATCTTATTGATCGCCCAAAAGGGGGACTGCCTGACCCCCTATCAGTTAGAACGGGTGGAAATCATTTTAGTCGTGATCAGACGGTTGAAAGCGTATTTGGGAAGAGGAAAGATGTATCCTAATTCCCTGGCTTATTATGAGGAAAACCTGGATGATATCCCAGAGTTACACGAAGAGATATGCAGTAAAATCAGGAATGGGGCAGTCGATGACTACGCCTCCAAAGAATTGGGGCAGATCCGGAACCAGATCATCAAGTGCGAGGAGCAGATGAAACAGAAGGCGGAACAAATCCTGCGTTCTCATAAGGACTGCATGGCAGACAGCTATTGCACTTATAGGAACGGGCGGATATGTCTTCCTGTGAAAAAAGAATACAAACTGAAGATCACCGGCAGTGTCATCGACAAATCCTCTACCGGCAGCACACTGTTTATAGAACCGTCCGGTGTTTCGAAATATTATGAAGAACTGCAGCTTTTAAAAATCGGGGAGGAAAATGAAGTCCATCGTATTTTATACACCCTATCCGCAATCGTATCCGCCTCAGTCCCCGTCCTGCATGAGGATCTGACCATGATTGAAAAGCTGGATTTCATCTTTTCCAAAGGCAAATTGAGCCTGGACATGGATGCGGTCGAGCCAACGATCAATACGGAACGAAAGATCACCCTGACGCAGGCGCGTCACCCGCTGATGGATCAAGCCCTGGCAGTACCGTTACAGTTTGCCATAGGCGGCAAGATCCAGGGGATTGTCATCACCGGCCCTAACACAGGCGGCAAGACCGTGGCCATCAAGACTGTTATGTTAACTTGTATCATGGCGCAATGCGGCCTGCATGTTACCTGTAAACAAGCCGACATATGCATGAACAGCTCCTATCTATGCGATATCGGTGATGGCCAGAACCTCTCCGAAAATCTGTCTACCTTTTCCGCACACATAACCAATGTGCTGGAAGTCCTGCAGGAAGCCACTCCGGATAGTCTGGTCGTTATGGATGAACTGGGCTCCGGGACAGACCCCACGGAAGGTATGGGCATCGCCATCGCGATATTGGAAGAGCTTCGAAAAAGCGGCGCTTTATTTCTGGCCACAACCCACTATCCGGAAGTAAAGGAATATGCCGCCCGGACAGAGCATATCGTCAATGCCAGAATGACCTTTGATAAACAGACGCTCAGTCCCACCTACCAGATGGTGATCGGAGAAGCCGGGGAAAGCTGTGCCTTTTATATCGCAGACAGGCTGGGCATGCCCAATGAAATGTTAAGAGCCGCCATCCGCGCCGCGTATGGCGAGGATGCTGCCGCATCCTATCAATTCCAGACACCGGAAAACAATCTCATGAAGAAAACCGGCGCCAGACTCTCCAAAACAAAAAGGGGAAATCAGCATGCATCCCTCAGCACTAAATACCATATCGGCGACAGCGTCATGGTCTATCCTGAGAAAAAGATTGGGATTGTATGCGCGCCGATCAACGAAAAAGGCGTATTAAGAGTACAGCTGCCAAACAAAAAAGTCTGGATCAATCATAAACGCGTTAAACTGCATGTGGCGGCAACAGAACTTTATCCGGAAGACTATGATTTTTCCATCCTCTTTGATACAGTGGAAAACAGGAAAAAAAGGCACGACATGCAGCGAAAATACACGGATGCCGTGCTGGAAAGCGATGAAATGATCTA
>CAYUKT010000159.1:2593-4718 GCA_964445285.1 uncultured Bacteroides sp.
CAAATCGATCCCTCATACTATTTATTGCAGCGCTATTACATTCTGATTTTCCCCCATCAACAACGCGCTGACCTTCTCCACATCGATCACACTGGTGAGTCTTGCCGTCTTCATGTAAACTCCGTCACCCCAGCTCACCTGAAGTTCCTGATATCCCTCCTCTTCCACGATCGTACCGTCCTGATACTTGATTCCATTGATAAAAAACGATTTGATACTGTCTGTCTGATCCAGATTAACGCCTTCCTGTTTTTCCAACTGTCTGGCACTCTTCTCATCGCAGACAAATTTCACGCTGATCGGTGTAAGTTCCACTGTCTTTACCATAACGCTGCAGCCTGCAATCTGATACTCCTTATTGAGTTCATAGCAGACAGGCTCCGTGGTATGAATATTGAGCAGGAATTCCCACTCTCCCTCCAAAACAGCTTTGCCGTCCATCGCTTTTGCCCCCGGTGCGTTCAATGATGTAAACTGTATCTTCATGTTCAGATCCTTCTGCCCAGGTTCTGTTTTCGTTCCTACAATTTCGTAGTATCTGCTGTTGGAGACAGCCTGTTGGCTTTCATCCACGAACCCCCAGCTAAGCGCTCCAAAAGGATCCTCGTCTCCCTGATAATCAAACAGGACTCCCATGCTGTGATCCCCTGTGATCTGCAAGGATTCATCCTCTGCCGTTATTTCAAACAACGCATAAAAACAGTTATTATCCTGGATTGTCTGTATGGCTTGAATCGTAAGCCCGGCGTCTGTTACCGTCTGATATCCTTCCTGTGCGATCTGTTCCGTTACCAATTCCTTTTGCTGCATCTCATCCGCCACAAAAACTTCCGCCGCTCTTTTGTTCCACTTAAAAATCTCTGCCGCACTCACAGTCGTGCCAAGCACTGCCACTACCGCAGCAATTAAAACAACGATTTTACCCTTTTTCATCCGCTTCATCTTTTTGCCCTTTCCATCATCCAGTCCGGCAAGGGTACTCAATACAATCTGATGCACATGCTCTGGTACTTCTGGAAACTCATGATTCCAGTTCTTATTCTTCATATTCATACACTCCTGCTAATTTTTCTTTTAACAATTTCCGGCCCCGATACAATCTTGTTTTTACTGTACTTTGTGACAGCTTTAAGATCTGGCAGATTTCCTTAACGGAAAAGCCTTCTACATAGAACAGGATCAAAGGTGTTCTGTAGTGATCCTCCAATTCCATGACAGCCTCATACACCGGAGAATAATCTTCCTGCTCTGCCCGCGTCTGGACTTCATAGTAGTCCTCGTAAGGAATCTGCTCCTTTCTGGAACGAATGATATGGTTACATTCATTGATCAGTATCCTGGTCAGCCATGTCTTAAAATACTTTTCATCACGTAATGTATATAGTTTCTCAAAAGCATGTAGGATTGCATTTTGCATCGCATCGGCACAGTCCTCGTCATTTCCTAAAATTGACTTTGCAATGTGATACAGGCTTTTTTCCGCCTCAAGTACCTGTGTCGTAAACTGTTTCTTGTTCATTTCATCTGGTTCCTTATTCTTAAAATTACAGGAAGCTAACCTGTTTTTATGAAACGGCCGTTTCTCATTACACACATTAGATGATCAAAACAGGAAAAAGGTCACAGAACTTACAAATAAATGGGGATGTTGCAAAAGCAGATGAATCATTTACTTTTGTAACATCCCCTGAAACCTTTACATCTTCATCCAGATTGACAATATAGGTATGGTATCCCTGCCTCATACACCCAATCCTTACAACATTAAGGCATATTATGACCTCCTATGGTGGATAAAAACAACATCGCCAAAGGAACCAATGACAAAATATATATTTTTATGCTTCTTATCCTGCGATTGCAGAGCAGTGAAATCACGCCAAAAACACTGCCAGCCAGCGCCCCTTCCATGAGATAAGTTCCAAAAACAACAGCATTATATGGCTCGGCGTTCTCAAAAAGAGACAATACCATAAAAACAAAAGGGAACGCCGCCGCAATAACACTGATCGCAAAAACTGATTCCTTTGATAGATTTTTCATGATTCTTGCAATCTCCATTCCATCCACTATATTTCCTGAATCATGCTCTTTTTACAGGCACCCACAGTTCACAGAACAGACC
>CAYUKT010000159.1:4818-5997 GCA_964445285.1 uncultured Bacteroides sp.
CCCTTTTCCCTTCCGCACGCAGCATTTTCATAGGCTCGATAAGATTTTTTTCATAACACTCCGTCCAGAAATCGGGGATGCTATGATCATCGTCATCATTGATGATCTCATTCGGAAATGCCCTTACCATGGCGATAAATCTCTGACTCTCTCTGTGCTCGATTCTGTAATCCATAACGCTACCACCTTCCAGTATGATTTTGATGGCAAGCGGATTAAACAAATGAAGTTTTGTGCCTTTTTGCTTTGCCTGTCTGGGCGTTGCACCATGAAACCTTGAAAACGCCTTGGAAAAACTTTCCGGCGACTCATAGCCATACTTATATGCGGCGTCAATCACCGAAATATCCGTTGTCTGCAGTTCTCTGGCCGCCAGTGTGAGACGTCTTTTACGAATATATTCATTAGCCGTCATGCCTGTAACAAAACTGAACGTCCGATGAAAGTTATAGCTCGACATATGCACACTTTTGGCAACCTCGGCATAACTTATATCTTCGCAGATATGTTCTTCCATATAGCATATCGCCTGCTGCATAAGCTGTATCGACATTTGTTCCATCCTCCTTGCATATATCGATTATAACTGTCCATGCCTGGAAAATCCTGTCCCGCTTTGCACGGATTTGTCTTAAAAGGAGTCTTCCCTCAAATCCCTAGCCATACACAACGACTCCGGCATATCTACATATGGCCCATAATTGGGAATCACTTGAAATCCCAGCTTCCTATATAAGGCACAGGACTCCACCAGCAGTTCCCCCGTTTCCAGGAGCATTCTCTGATAGCCCAGTTCCGCAGCCCATTCCAGCAACAGCATGACCAGCCTGCTTCCTATCCCCTGTCCCTGATATTCGTTATGTACAAACACCCGCTTTAATTCTATCGTTTCATCATCATATCTTCTGATCGCACCGCCGCCGATGGCCTTATGCCCATCATAAACGACTATCGCTTCCCGTATCTCATCCAAATGGTTATATTTCTGATATTTATCTCTTTTGATCTGCCTCCCGACACGTCTGTCCAAGTCCAGATCAAGAAGCCTGCAGTTCTCTATAAAATCTCTGTTCTTACCATCGGTTCTCATATATTCCATGGATATGTCCTCCTCTGTTCCCCGCAACCTGAAAGCAGCTATTGATTGTACCATTTCATAGAATGATATTTCGATATCTC
>CAYUKT010000160.1:0-5985 GCA_964445285.1 uncultured Bacteroides sp.
TGCGGGTATCGATGATGCGATTGCGGAGTGCGCGAAAGTGCTTGCAGAACAGGTGCAGGCGTGATTCGCTTTAAGAATCGCCGTGTGAGACTCTGTGGACCGGCATTGGGTATGGTTTAAGAAAAAATAGTAGTTGACTGATACCCAAAATGTGGTATAATTTATATTGTGTGTGAGAACACAACGCGTTAGCGTATGAATAACCCGGTCAGTCGAGATAACTTGTGGGGACTGAAGGGAGGTCAGGTGCGGGAATGTCAAACGTAATCGTAAAAGAAAACGAGACTTTGGATAGTGCGTTACGTCGTTTTAAGAGAAGCTGTGCGAAAGCCGGTATTCAGCAGGAGATTCGTAAGAGAGAGCATTACGAGAAACCCAGCGTAAGACGCAAAAAGAAATCCGAAGCGGCAAGAAAGCGTAAATACAACTAACAGACGGAAAACAGACTCAAATAAGTTTGAGTCTGTTTTTTTAGGTTGTTGTTTACTTTGGCATGCCTGAAGGCTATATGTATGTATGAAATATAAGTATTTGTCATATTAAGACAGATGTGCAATAATGTTATCAAAGGACAGGAGAACGGTTGAAAGGAGAGTAAAATAATGACAACACATACAAATAGCATGATGGGAAGAAAAGCGGAATCTATTTATACAGCAATGCAGAAGAACTGGATAAATCAGGAAAAGCAGAAAAGAGCATATGAAGCGCGTCAAAGAGTCAGATCCTTTGAAGAACAGATGGAAAGATATTCGGCTTCTAAAGCAGGCTATGCAACTATCAACGGTATTTCAATGCCGGTACTCACCGCGTAAACTGTCTGATAGAAGCTCTTTCCCTGATGAAAGGGCAGCAAACCCACTTCCCAGTCATATCCGCAGACAAAACATAATAAACATAGTAAATAAGAACTTATAGGAGTGACATAGTTTGTGCAGGAAAGTTAAGCAGATCATCGTATGGCTTTTACTGGGGTGTATTGTATCAAATACCATATTCCATGGAACGACCATTCTGGTCAATGCGGCGCCGGAAGTGACCGCACCTTCTTATGTTGTGATGGAGGCGTCTACAGGACAGGTAATCTGTGAGCAGGACGCGGACAAGAGGCGGAGTCCGGCGAGCATTACAAAGATCATGACGATGCTCATCATCTTTGAGCATTTGAAGAACGGCAGGATTCATCTGGAGGATCAGGTGACCACCAGCGCCTATGCGAAATCCATGGGCGGATCGCAGGTTTTTCTGGAAGAGGGGGAGACACAGACGTTAGAGACCATGATCAAGTGCATTGCGGTGGCCAGCGGCAATGATGCGAGCGTGGCGGTGGCGGAGTACATAGCGGGGAGTGAATCGGAGTTTGTCAAGCTGATGAATGAGAAAGCGGAGAGCCTGGGGATGCAGAATACCCATTTTGAGGACTGCTGCGGTCTTACGGATTCCGATGACCATTATACCTCAGCCAGGGATGTGGCGATCATGTCCAGGGAACTGATCACGAAGTATCCGGAGGTTTTTGACTATACTACCATCTGGATGGAAGATATCGAGCATAGGACGGCACAGGGAACCAGTGTCTTTACCCTGGCTAGCACCAATAAGCTGTTAAAGCAGTATGAGTGGACCACAGGATTAAAGACCGGCTCCACTTCCAAAGCGCTCTATTGCCTGTCTGCCACTGCGGATAAGGACGGCATGGAGCTGATTGCCGTGGTCATGGCGGCGCCGGACAATAAGACACGGTTTCAGGATGCCATGTCATTGTTAAGTTACGGTTACAGTGTGAGTCAGATGTATACGGATGAAAATAAAGATGCCCTGCCGGCACAGAAGGTGGAGGGTGGTATTGAGGATACGGTCAATCTGGCTTATGCGGGGCCCTTTGATTATCTGGACACCACGGGAAGCAATCTGAATGAAATACAAAAGGAGATCAGTCTGCCGGGTGTCGTGACAGCGCCGGTTGTGGAAGGCGATGCTATTGGCGAGGCAGTATATAAATTGAATGGAACACGTATCGGCAGCGTATCCATTCTGGCAGCCAAGAGTGTGGATAAAGCGGATTATAAGGATTATTATAAGAAGGTGTGGGGGTTATACCTGATGAAGCGTTGAAATCCTTTAAAAGACCGGAAGGAGAGCAGGAGCGGATGTCGGTGGACACCCGAGAAGCTTATGGAATAGAACAAAAGTTTGCCGATTGCGGTTAGTCAGGGGTTTGTGATATACTTTATAAGTTGTAATGTCATGAACGGCCAGAGTAGACGGAGATAGGGTATGTTGGAAGGAATTTTGATCGGTATCATAGCGCTTGGTATTATCTGTCTGTTTGTGGCTGTTCTGGATTGCAACCGGTTTGTGACAGTTACCTATGAGATCAGGTCCGATAAGATTACGAAACCTTGCAGGATGGTGCTCTTATCGGACTTGCACAATAAATCTTTTGGCAGGGAAAACAGCAGGCTGCTGCAAAAGATTGATGAGCTTGCGCCCGATGAGATACTGGTAGCGGGTGATATGTTGACGGCCACGGCGGGGCATGATTATGCCCCTGCGCTTACGTTGATGGAGCGGCTGGCCGGAAAGTACAGGATACATTACGGCATGGGAAATCATGAGTATCGTCTGAGACTGTATCCGGAGCAGTATCCGGGTATGTACGAGGGGTACATGTTGGGGCTTAGGTCTGCGGGCATAGAGCCGCTTATAAATGAGAGAACCTATCTGCCGGCGTGGAATGTGGATGTCTGCGGGGTAGAGATTGACAGGCGGTATTATAAACATTTTGGCAGGAAACCTATGGAGATGGCATATCTCAATAAACTTCTGGGAGCGCCCAGGAAAGATGCCTTTCAAGTGCTGATCGCTCACAATCCGGTATATTTTGAGACGTATGCCGGGTGGGGAGCGGATCTGGTGGTGGCGGGACATGTCCATGGAGGTATCATGAGACTGCCAGTGTTTGGCGGTGTGCTTTCCCCAAGTCTGACGCTGTTTCCCAAATATGACGGCGGCAGGTTTGAGAATGGCAAGAGCACGATGATCTTAAGCCGGGGGCTGGGAAGTCATACAATTCCTTTGCGGATTTTTAATCCGGGAGAGCTGGTTGTGATCGATCTGGCGCCGGACAAGTAGTAAGGAGAGGACAGGTTAATATGGCAATTCCTGTGAAGTTAGAGGTGTTTGAGGGACCCTTGGATCTTCTCCTGCACCTGATTGATAAGAATAAAGTGGACATCTATGATATTCCTATCGTGGAGATTACGGAGCAGTATCTGGAATATATCCGGCAGATGGAGACAGAGGATATGAATGTCATGAGCGAGTTTTTGGTCATGGCTGCCACACTGATTGACATTAAGTGTAAGATGCTCCTGCCCAAAGAGGTCGATGAGGAAGGGGAGGAACAGGATCCCCGCGCAGAACTGGTGGAGAAACTTCTGGAATATAAGATGTGTAAATATATGTCCTATGAACTGCGGGACCGTATGGTGGATGCGGAACGTAATTTATACAAACGGCCAACGCTCCCGGCGGAGGTGGAGCAGTACAGACAGCCGGTAGACTACGAAGAACTGATCGGTGATCTTACGTTACAGCGGCTGCATGAGATTTTTAAACAGATGATGAAACGCCAGGAGGACAAGATCGATCCGGTCAGGAGTACTTTTGGAAAGATTGAGAAGGACGAGATTGACCTGGATTTAAAGACCACCTATGTGGAGGCATATGTGCGCAGTCACAAGAAATTCAGTTTCCGCAAATTGCTGGAGAAACAGCACAGCAGGATGGAAGTCATCGTTACCTTTCTGGTGATCCTGGAGATGATCAAGACGGGCAGGATCGGAATTGAGCAGGAGGATACCTTTGCCGATATCATCATCACGGCCAATGAGACAGCGGATACCGGTCCTGTGCAGCTGACGTCACTGGGTTGATGAGACAGGGGAGATAAGAGGGAAAAGATATGGAGAAAGATAAGGCGAAGGCGGTACTTGAGGCGATCTTATTTACCATGGGCGATTCGGTGGAGATTGACAGACTTGCCGCTGTGATTGAGGAAGATAAGGATACGACAAAGAAACTGTTGGATGAGATGGCGGCGGATTACCAGAAACAGGACAGGGGGATCGGCCTCACTACCCTGGAAGATGCGGTGCAGATGTGTACCAAGAGCGAACTGTACGAGTATCTGATCAAGATAGCGAAGACGCCCAAGAAATTTGTGCTCACGGACACGCTTTTGGAGACCCTGTCCATCATAGCTTATAAACAGCCCATTACCAGGCTGGAGATTGAGAAAGTGAGAGGTGTCAGCTGTGACCATGCGGTCAACAGACTGCTGGAATTTGACTTGATTACGGAGGTAGGCAGAATGGATGCGCCGGGACGGCCGCTGCTCTTTGGCACTACGGAACAGTTCCTCAGGAGTTTTGGGGTGAAATCCATCGAGGAACTGCCGGAACTGAGTGCGGTGCAGATCGAAGAGTTTAAACAGCAGGCGGAGTCTGAGGTGCAGATGCAGCTGGATATCTGATAAGAAGCAGGTGCGGCATAAAAAGTGTGTCTTATATAATGCGGCAAGTGTAAGTCAACTGGTGTTATTTTAGAATCATGTGGTTCAGGGAACGGTAAGGTGTGCATATATATTAAGGAGTCTGGAAACAGAGGCACTGATATATGCGCACTTATTTGTTGTATAAGAAATTTATAGCTTCTATAATGACTATATTATTGACGCTGGGTGTCTGTCTGCCGCCGCAGATCTGTGAGGCCAAAGAAGATGACAGTCTGAAACTCTATGCCCGGGCGGCTGTCCTGATGGATGCGGACAGCGGCCGGGTTCTTTATGGTAAAAATCCCAAGGAAGTGCTTCCCATGGCCAGTACTACCAAGATCATGACCTGTATCCTGGCCCTGGAATATGGCAATCCGGATGATGTGGCGGAAGTTTCCGCCTATGCCGCCGGTATGCCCAAGGTAAAACTTTCCGTGAGACAGGGAGAACAGTATCGGCTGGGGGATTTACTGTATTCCCTGATGCTGGAATCCCATAATGACTCTGCGGTAGTGATTGCGGAGGCAGTGGGCGGCAGTGTGGAAGGGTTTGCTGCCATGATGAATCAGAAGGCCAGGGATATCGGCTGTTATGATACTTATTTTATCACGCCGAACGGACTGGATGCGGTGGTGAATGACAATGGCAAGATTCATTCCACTACGGCAGCGGACCTGGCGAAGATTATGGCCTACTGTGTGACGGATTCCCCGGCCAAAGAGCAGTTCCTGGAAATCACCAGGACCATCAGTTATGATTTTACGGATGTGGAGGGGAACAGGAGTTTCCACTGTAATAACCACAATGCCTTTCTGGGGATGATGGAGGAAGCGCTTTCCGGTAAGACGGGTTTTACAAATAACGCTGGTTATTGTTACGTGGGGGCCATCACCAGCGAGGGGCGTACATTCACAGTGGCCCTGCTGGCCTGCGGCTGGCCAAATAACAGGAGTTATAAATGGAGTGATATGAAAACCCTGGCGGCATACGGTATGGAACGTTATCAATACCAGGATATCTATGAGGACAGAGAGTTTGAAGAGATACCCGTTGTAAATGGTATCGCGGGAGAGCGGGGGACTCCTTATGAGCCGGCCAGTGTTCCGGTGCGTATGGAAGCGCATGAAAAAACTCTGCCGTACCTGCTTTGTGAAGAAGACCAGGTGGAAGTAAAGACCCAGATTGAGAAGAATTTGGCGGCGCCGGTGGCATACCGCACGGAAGTGGGGGCGGTGTCCTATTATCTGAACGGGCAGCTGATCAAACGGTATGCAGTATACACGGACGGGGCGGTGGAAGAGCGTACTTTTGGATGGATATGCCGTTATGTCTGGCGGATTTTTCTGCCGTGAATATTTCAGGGATTTTTTTATGTTTTTTCTTACATTTTTTGAAAAATTATCTAGTCGAGTGAACGATTCTATGTT
>CAYUKT010000161.1:0-5919 GCA_964445285.1 uncultured Bacteroides sp.
AGGCAGTGTACCGGCCAAGCTGTATTGAGACCACTGCGCTGGGTGCGGCTTATCTGGCAGGACTCTCTGTGGGCTATTGGAAAGATAAAGCGGAAATCTGCGCCAATTGGCAGTTGGGAAAGCAGTTTGACGTTTCTATGGAGGAAGAGACCAGACAGCAGTTGATCAAAGGCTGGAAGCGTGCTGTCAGATGTGCCCTTGCCTGGGCGGATGATACATAATGGAAATGAGCATTACTGCGTAGTAACAGGGCGAAGCATGTGAACCGATTTTGCATTGCTTCCTATAAAGTATTAAGAATGAATAAAGTCCAGAAAGGAGTTGGAAGAATGAACATCACCTATTATGAACAGAATAGACTTTTTAAACTGGATACGCCCCACACCAGCTACTGTATTGCTGTTGCGGATGAGGAAAATTTCCTGGGGCATGTATACTATGGAAGGAAACTGTCGGAGAATAATCTGACTTATTTGATGCGCACGGATGAGATGCCATTTGTCCCGTCCCGAAATAATCGGGATCGGCTCTCCTTCCTGGATACTTTTCCCATGGAATATACGGGAAATAATCTGGGTGATTACCGGGAGGGCACGCTGGCGGTGCGGACCACGAGTGGTCATACGGGCGTGGCGCTCTCCTATGTATCCCACCGGATTTATGACGGGAAGGAAGCATTGGAGGGACTTCCGGCGACTTTCGGCGGGAAAGACGTCTGTCAGACACTGGAGATCATCTGTGAGGATAAGGTGTTAAAGTTACAGGTTATTTTATCTTACAGCGTCTTTGCCGATACGGATGCGATTGCAAGAAGCGTGAGGATTGTGAACGGCAGTGACGAACCGATATATCTGACGAAAGTATTGTCAGCCTGTATTGATATGGATAATGAGGATTATGAGATGATCACGCTGCATGGTTCCTGGGGGAGGGAACGCGGGATACAGACACGCCCTATTATGAGAGGTAAACAGAGCGTGTGTTCGGTGCGCGGGGTGTCGGGTCATCAGGAGCATCCTTTCATGGCCTGGAAGAAGCGTGAGACGACAGAAGAAGTGGGTGAGATTTATGCCATGAACTTTGTCTATTCCGGTAATTTCCTGGCGCAGATTGAGGCGGACCAGTTTGGGTCCATCCGGGCATTGATGGGAATCCATCCGGATAATTTCAGCTGGAAGCTGGAAGCCGGGGAGAGTTTTCAGGCACCGGAAGTCATCTGTATGTATTCGGTCCAGGGAATCGGCGGTATGACCAGGAATTTCCATGATCTGTATCGGGAACATCTGATACGGGGAATTTACAGGGATACAAAGCGTCCTATTCTCATCAATAACTGGGAGGGCACTTATTTTGATTTTAACACACAGAAACTTATAGATATTGCAAGGCAGGCGTCTGAATTGGGGATAGAGATGCTGGTGATGGATGACGGCTGGTTTGGACACAGGGATGATGATAACAGCAGTCTGGGGGACTGGCAGGTGAACGAGTCCAAGCTGGAGGGCGGACTTAAATATCTGGTGGAAGAAATAAATAAGCTGGGCATGAAGTTCGGCATCTGGTTTGAACCGGAGATGATTTCACCGGACTCCGATCTGTACAGGGAGCATCCTGACTGGGCAATCCAGATTCCTGGCAGGACGGGAAGCCTTGGCAGGAATCAGTATGTGCTGGATCTGACACGTAAAGAAGTCAGGGATTCTATTTATGAACAGATGGCAGTCGTACTGCGCAGCGCCAATGTCGAGTATGTCAAATGGGATATGAACAGGTGCCTGAGTGATCTGGGCAGTTGTGGGCTTTCGGCGGACAGACAGGGAGAACTCCTGCACAGGCAGGTGCTTGCGGTCTATGAGATGCAGGAGAGGCTGATTACCGAGTTCCCGAATCTTTTGCTGGAAAATTGTTCCAGCGGTGGCGGCAGATTCGATCCCGGTATGTTATATTACAGCCCGCAGATTTGGTGTTCCGATGATGCGGATGCGGTGGAGAGATTGTCGATTCAGGCCGGTACGGCCCTGATCTATCCGTTGTCCACCATGGGGGCCCATGTGTCTGACTGTCCGAATCATACGGTTGGCAGGGTGACGCCTTTTGCGACCAGGGGTTATGTGGCGCTTGCCGGGACTTTTGGATATGAATTGGATGTGACGAGGATTCCACAGGCAGACCGCGATATGATCCCGAAACAGGTGGCAATGTATCATAAATATAATGATCTGGTGCGTCAGGGAGATTATTATCGTATTGCACATTATGCCGAGAACCATTATTATGATTGCTATGAGGTGGTGGCCAAGGATAAGAGCGAGGCGCTTGTCACTTATGTTCAGGTGCTTGGCAGGCCTAATTTCCACAGCAGGCGGATCCATATTCCGGGACTGGACCTTGACAGGATATATGTGCTTGAAAATGCGGCGGATTGGCCGGAGATGGGACAGACGGAGTACCGTGGGGATGCCCTGTATTATGCAGGACTCAATATACCGCCTATTCAGGGCGACTTCCGGGGCAGGCTGTTGCATTTGAGAGCAAAATAGTCGGACTGCAAGTAAAGCAGAAAGGCATGACCGGATGACTTGGGCAACAGCCTGGAACGTGCTGAAAAGAATATTGAAACAGAAAGAAGGAAAAAGGTTATGATCGTACAAAAATACAAGGATATGCTACAGGGAAAATCCGTGATCAGACAGTTATCGGAGTTTGCCACGCAGAGAGGGAAGGAGATTGGCTATGAGAATGTGTTTGACTATAGTCTCGGAAATCCTTCCGTACCGGTGCCGCAGGCGTTTACGGATACGATGATAAAGATGCTGCAGGAGAGAAATCCCATGGAGCTGCATGGGTACAGCCAGAGTCTGGGAATCCCTTCAGTGCGGGATAAGGTGGCGGCTTCCCTCAATCAGAGGTTCGGGATGAATTATACGGGAAACCATATCTTCATGACCACCGGGGCGGCGGGGGCCATTGCCCATGCGGTGCGTTGTGTGGCCGAGCCGGGGGATGAGGTTATCACTTTTGCGCCCCATTTTCCAGAGTATGCGCCCTATATTAATCTGACAGGGGCGGTGCTTAAGGTGGTGCCGGCGGATACGGAGAGCTTTCAGATTAACTTTGAAGCTTTTGAGCAGATGCTGACGGAAAAGGTGGCGGCGGTGCTCATCAATACGCCGAACAATCCTTCCGGGATGGTCTATTCCACACAGACCATGCAGGAGATGGTGCGGATCATGCGGGAAAAAGAAGAACAGTACGGACATGATATTTTCCTGATTTCGGACGAACCCTACAGGGAGATTGTCTTCGCGGGTGTGGATGCTCCTTATCCCTCCAAATTCTATGACAATACCTTATCCTGCTATTCGTTCTCCAAATCCTTATCCCTGCCGGGCGAACGTATCGGATATGTGGCGGTCAATCCAGCCTGTACGGACGCGGATATCATCAGCGTTATGTGCAGTCAGATTTCCAGGGGCACAGGGCACAACTGCCCGCCGTCCATCATTCAGCTGGCAGTGGCTGAAGTGCTTGACTTGACGGCGGATTTATCGGTCTATGAGACGAATATGAACATATTATATAAAGAACTGACAGATCTGGGATTCGAGTGTGTCAAACCTGGCGGGACATTTTATATTTTCCCGAAAGCATTGGAGGAGGATGCGGTCGCTTTTAGTGAGAAGGCAAAGAAATATGACCTGATACTGGTGCCCAGTGACAGCTTTGGTGTGAAAGGATATTTCCGGCTTGCCTACTGTATTGATACCGAGAAGGTGGAACGGTCGCTGGAGGCTTTCCGGAAGTTTGTGAAAGCTGAATATTAGGATTGGCATTGGAGGAGATTATGTATCAGGCAGGACTTATTTTGGAAGGCGGCGGTATGAAAGGGATTTATACGGCCGGTGTGTTGGATTTTTTCATGGACAGGGAAATTTTCTTTTCTGACTGTTATGGCGTGTCGGCGGGGGTATGTCATCTGTGCAGCTATCTGTCCGGGCAGAGAGGGCGTTCTTACCGGATTGCCCTGAATTATTTGGACATGAAACAGTATTGCAGTGTGGAAAGTCTGTTGAAGACAGGCGATCTGTTCGGCGTGGATATGAGCTATAAGCTGATACCGGATTATCTGGATCCCTATGATTATGAGGCTTTTGGGAAATACGAGGGCAGGGCTTATGCGGTGGCCACTAACATCCGCACCGGCAAGCCGGCTTATCTGCCGCTTAAGGATATGCATAAGGATATCGTTGCGGTGCGGGCTTCCAGTTCCCTGCCGTTAGTATCCCGCAATGTAAAGATAGACGGCGAATTGTATCTGGATGGCGGTATCTCTGATTCCATTCCTATCAGACAGTCCATTCGGGACGGGAACCGGAAGAATGTGATCGTCATGACCAAGGAGGAAGGGTATGTCAGGAAGCCGGCCGGGGCGGAGCTTGTGGCTGTGCGGGCCAGATATCTGCGGTATCCCAAGGTCTATGAACTGATGCGGGAGCGCTATCTTTCTTATAATAATACGGTGCAGTACATCGAGGAGATGAGAAAGAGCGGTGACGTGTTTGTGATCCGCCCTAAACAGGCAAGTAAGGTGGGCAGGATAGAGAAGGATAAGGAAAAAATGAAGGCGCTCTATGAAGAGGGATATCGGGATGCGGCGAATTGTTATCTGGATCTGTTAGAATATCTGGAAAGGGCATAAGAAAGGTATGGTTGTGCATATGGATATAATAGAGATTTTAAAGGCGGTGCTGTTTGGTATTGTGGAAGGTATCACGGAGTGGCTGCCCATCAGTAGTACCGGACATATGATACTGCTCAATGAGTTTGTGACGCTCAATGTGAGTCCTGAATTTTGGGAAATGTTTCTTGTAGTGATTCAGCTGGGAGCAATCCTGGCAGTGGTATTATTATTCTGGAATAAAATCTTTCCTTTTAAATGGAAGGAAAAACCGGTAGTGCAGAAAGATATCTTTGTACTTTGGTTTAAGATCCTGGCAGCCTGTGTGCCGGCGGCAGTGATTGGCTTGGCTTTTGATGATGTTCTGGATGCGCTTTTCTATAATCCCTGGTGTGTGGCGATTGCATTGATCGTGTTCGGTATTGCTTTTATCGTGATCGAGAATCGGAATAAGAATACCACGCCGAAGATCACGGAGCTGAACCAGATCACGTACCAGACGGCTTTCCTGATTGGTGTGTTCCAGCTTTTGGCGGCGGTATTCCCGGGCACATCCAGGTCCGGAGCTACGATTGTGGGGGCGCTTTTGATCGGTGTGTCCAGGACTGTGGCGGCGGAGTTTACCTTTTTTCTTGCGATTCCTGTGATGCTGGGAGCCAGCCTGCTTAAGGTCTTGAAATTTGAGGGTTCGATTACGGGTTCGGAGACCACAATCCTGCTGGCAGGTATGGTGGTGGCGTTTGTTGTATCTGTCATAGTCATCCGTTTCCTGATGGGATATATCAAAAAACATGATTTTAAAGTGTTTGGCTGGTATCGTATCGTGCTGGGTGCGGCAGTGCTTATCTATTTTATGGTATAAATAATTCCTTAGATAAAGGGTAATTCCGAAGGAATTTACCTTTATTTTATGTCATTTCGTATAAAATAATGAGATGAAACGTAACTATTTGTTACAGTTTGTTGGTTGACAGTGTTTCGGCATTGCGATAGAATCTTCATATGGTCCAAAAGTGTAAGTGGATTCATGGATGATTATGAAAAAGTTAGATGTGGAACGCGCAGCGTTCAAGGAGCCAGAGATGGGGAAGGAGATTAGTCATGGCAGAGACCAAGAAAACAGTAAGCGTTAAACCGGCGGCAAAAGCAGCCGCTAAGGCCGCAGATACAAAGACAGCACAGGCAACGACAACAACGACAGCATCTGTAGCAACGACAGAGCCCGCTGTAGAGCCTAAGAA